>NZ_JBHXMY010000235.1:0-8629 GCF_042720195.1 Nocardia sp. NPDC058497
ATTTTCCCCCCCACACCACCCCTCCCCGTGTGGTTTGTTGTCCCGGGTTGGGGGCCCCCCAAACTGGGCGCGGCCGCGATCGGTTTTTTAAGTGCTCATTCGGTGAGCACTTTGCGGCGGATCATGGTTCGTATGAACATCGACTACATCACCTGCGCCGAGGCGAGCGACTGGGAATCGTGGCTGGCCACCCATCACGACACCGCGGGTGAGGTCTGGGTGCGGATCGCCAAGAAGGGTGCGCTTTCGCCGTCGGTGACGATCACCGAAACCTTGGATGGTGCTTTGTGTTACGGCTGGATCGATAGTCATCGCCGGGGGCTCGATGCCCACCACTACCTGCAGCGATACTCCCCGCGGCGGGCGCGCAGCCCGTGGTCGCAGGTCAATGTCGCCAAGGCCGAGGCGCTCATCGCGGCCGGGCGGATGCGGTCCGCCGGGTATGCGGTGATCGAAGAAGCCGTGGCCGACGGGCGCTGGGCGGGTGCCTACGAGCGTCAGCGCACCGCCGAGACTCCCGCCGACCTCGTCGCCGCGCTTGCCGCCGCGCCTGAAGCCCGCGCCGCCTACGCAGCCCTCGGCCGCTCCGACCAGTACCGGCTGTTCCTGCCCATCCTCAAGGCCACCTCCCCGGCCGAACGGGCGACCCGGGTTGCGCAGGTTGTCAGCGCCTTGTGACATCGAATTCGTGCTGCTCGCATCGTGCGGGGTCCACCACCGGGCCGGCCGGCCACGTAGCCGACCACCAGCTGGCCGAAATCCGAGGACACTCGCCTCGGACCAGTCCGCGGACAGGATCGGGACCCACTCGCACATGAGCACAGGTGCGCGATGGGCTGCTCCGAATCCGCCGGGTCAGACCTCCTTGACGAGCAGCGCGCGGGTGTAGAGCAGGGAAAACCCTCGGCCCTGAGCATTCTGTTGCGACTTCGATCCGGGCTGAGTGGTGATCACCGCGAGGTCGCAACCCGCTGCCGCCGCCTCGGTCAGGCGAGCGGACAGGAGGGCTGTCTGGACGCCCCGCCTGCGGTGGGCGGGCAGCGTCGCGGCACCCGCGAGAGCCGCGATACCACCATCGGCGCGCATGCTCGCACCACCGGCCGGTTCCCCCTCGCGATAGGCGATGTAGCGACGGGTGTCATTGGCGGAAGCCATGTCTCGCATCACCTCGGCAATGGCCTCACGAGGAAACTCCTCATGCGACGGGCTCCCATCGTCATCCGGATGAGCGAACCCGTCGACAACGACATCGAGCCAGACATCCATCTCATCCCCCTCGTCCCGCCGTACCTCGATCTGCTCCGGCCCCACCCAGGTCCGCCCACCCAACTCGACCCCGAGCACATTCTCGAACCCCCTCAACCGATACCGGTGGCGGAGGCTTCGCGCTGGAGTTCGAGGGCGATGTCGATGAGTTGGTCTTCCTGGCCGCCGACGAGTTTGCGCTTGCCTGCGCGGACGAGCATTTCGGCGGCGGAGACGCCGTAGCGTTCGGCTTGGCGTTCGGCGTGGCGGAGGAAGCTGGAGTAGACGCCCGCGTAGCCCATCATGAGGGCTTGGCGGTCGAGGAGGCATTCCGACGGCATGGCCGGGCGGACGACGTCCTCGGCGGCGTCGGTGACGGCGAAGAAGTCGACGCCGGTCTTGATGCCGAGCTTGTCGCAGACGCCGATGAAGGCTTCGACCGGCAGGTTGCCCGCGCCCGCGCCGAAGCGGCGAGCCGAGCCGTCGATCTGGGTGGCGCCCGCGCGCACGGCGTAGACCGAGTTCGCCACGGCGAGGCCGAGGTTCTCGTGGCCGTGGAAGCCCACCTGGGCGTCGTCACCGAGTTCGGCGACCAGGGCAGAGACGCGGTCCGACACCTGCTCGAGGACGAGGGCGCCCGCGGAGTCGACGACGTAGACGCACTGGCAGCCCGCGTCGGCCATGATGCGGGCCTGCTTGGCCAGGTTCTCCGGCGTGGTGGAGTGGGCCATCATCAGGAATCCGACGGTCTCGAGGCCGAGATCGCGGGCGTAGCCGAAGTGCTGGATGGAGACGTCTGCTTCGGTGCAGTGTGTGGCGATCCGGCAGATGGACGCGCCGTTGTCCTGGGAGATCTTGATGTCTTCCTTGATGCCGACGCCGGGCAGCATGAGGAAGGCGATCTTGGCCTGCTTGGCGGTTTCCGCGGCGGCTTTGATCAGTTCCTGCTCAGGGGTTTTGGAGAAACCGTAGTTGAACGAGGACCCGGCCAGGCCGTCACCGTGGGTGACCTCGATGACCGGGACACCGGACGCGTCGAGCGCGCCGACGATGTCACGAACCTCGGTCACGGTGAACTGGTGGCGCTTGTGATGCGAGCCGTCACGCAGCGAAGTATCGGTGACGCGCACATCGAATTCGCCCGAGAAGGGCCGCAGGATGTTGTTCATGGTCGAATCTCCTTACACCCGAGCCGAGAGGATCTGATCGGCCAGCACATCGCCGACCTTGGTGGCCGCGGCCGTCATGATGTCGAGGTTGCCCGCGTACGGCGGCAGGAAATCGCCCGCGCCTTCGACCTCGACGAAGATCGACACCTTCGCCATGCCACCGGAGATCACCGACGGGTCGTCGAACTGCGGATCGTTGAGCAGCCGGTAGCCGGGCACGTACTCCTGAATGGACTTCTCCATCCGGAAGATCGACTCGGAGATGGCGTCGCGATCGGCGTCCTCGGGGATGGCGCAGAAGATGGTGTCGCGCATGATCATCGGCGGCTCGGCCGGGTTCAGGATGATGATGGCCTTGCCCCGCTGCGCGCCGCCGATGGTCTCGACACCCTTGGAGGTGGTCTTGGTGAACTCGTCGATGTTCGCGCGAGTGCCCGGTCCGGCCGATACCGAGGACACCGACGCCACGATCTCGGCGTAGGCGACGGGCACGACGCGCGACACGGCCGCCACCATGGGAATCGTGGCCTGACCACCACAGGTGATCATGTTGACGTTCGCCGCGTCGCGCAGCGAGTCCAGGTTCACCGGGGGGATCACGGCCGGGCCGACCGCGGCCGGGGTGAGGTCGACGGCGCGGATGCCGGCGGCTTCGTACTTCGGCGCGTACGCGCGGTGGACATAGGCGGAGGTGGCCTCGAACAGCAGATCCGGCTTCTCCTCGAGGGCGAGCAGCCAGTCCGCGCCCTCGGCGGAGGTTTCCAGACCCAGCCCGCGCGCCCGCTCGAGCCCCTCCGAATCCGGGTCGATGCCGATCATCCAGCGCGGCTCGATCTTGTCCGAGCGCAGCAGCTTGTACAGCAGATCGGTGCTGATGTTGCCGGACCCCACGATCGCGGCGGTGACTTTGCTGGTCACGGTGTACTCCTTGGGAAGTCTGGTTCAGCTGAAACGCAAACGGACGGAACCGAGTCCGGTGAACTCGGCGAGGAACTCGTCACCGGGGCGGGCGTCGATGGCGCGGGTGCAGGAACCGGGCAGCACGATGTCGCCCTTCTTCAACCGCACCCCGAAGGTCGCGACCTTGCGCGCCAGCCACGCGACCGCGATCACCGGATCACCGAGCACCGCGTCGCTTCGGCCCTCGGCGATGACCTCGCCGTTTCGGGTGAGCACGGCGTCGATGGCCTTGATGTCGATGTCGCCGGGCGCGACGCGCTGCTTGCCGAGCACGAAACCGGCCGAGGAGGCGTTGTCGGAGATGGTGTCGGCCAGGCCGATCTTCCAGTCGGTGATGCGCGAGTCGATGAGTTCGATCGAGGGCGCGTAGGCGACGGTCGCGGCCAGCACGTCGGCCTCGGTGCAGTCCTCACCGGGCAGGTCGGCGCCGAGCACGAACCCGACCTCGACCTCCACGCGCGGCAGCAGGTACTTGGCGGTGTCGACGGGAACGTCCTCGAAGACCTCCATCTCGGCGAGCAGGTGACCGTAGTCGGGCTCGTCGACGCCCATCATCTCCTGCATCGCCTTCGACGACAGCCCTACCTTGTGGCCGACGATCTTCCCGCCGTCATCCAGCTTGCGCCGGATATTGAGGAGCTGGATCTCATACGCGTCGACGACGTCGATGCCCGGATACCGGTCGGCGATGGGGGACACGGCCACCCGATCCTGCTCCGCCCGCGCCAGTTCGGCGGCGAGCTCGGCGCGCATGCTGGTTGTCAGCATCCTGGCTCCCTCTTCTCGTCTGGTGATGCCACCCCATGCTCATACTCGAGACGGCGCAACGGGCCTGGCCTTCCCGCTGGATGGGCAGGAAATTGCGCGGCCCGGCCGGGAATCGCCGCGCACGCCGCCACCAGCACCACGGTCATCGCCGCGATGGTCGCGAACACCAGCTGCACGGCGGCCGACAACGTCTGCGGCGACGGCGCCTCCACGCCACCGAGTCGCGCGTTGACGATCGCACCGAACACGGCGACCCCCACCGCGCTGCCCAGTGACCGCGCGAACATGTTCGCCGAGGTGACGACACCGCGCTCGGTCCACTCCGCGCTGGTCTGTGCCGCGATGAGCGTTGGTGTCGCCACCAAGCCCATGCCGGCGCCGACCACGAAACACGAGACGGCGACCTGCCACAGGGCCGAGTTCTCGTCGAGCAGCAGGGTCGTCGCCGCACCGATCGCCGCGACGGAGCTGCCGAGCACCGCGCAGGTGCGGAACCCGTAGCGCAGGTACACCTTTCCCGCCCTGGCCGCGGCCAACGGCCAGCCGAGGGTGAGCGCACCGGTGACGACCCCGGCGACCAGCGCGCTGGAGCCGAGCACACCCTGATTGAACATCGGCACATAGGTCGTGAACCCGAACAGCAGTGCCCCGCCCAGCATGGCGGCGACACTGCTCGCGATCACCACCCGCCGGGTGAACACCCACAGCGGCAGAATCGGTCGCACGGCCCGCGATTCCACCACCACGAACAGCGTGAGCGACAGTGCGGCGCAGGCGAAGACGGCCAGACCGGCCGGAGAACCCCAGGCCCAGGCGCGGCCACCTTCGAGCAGGCCGAGGACCAGCGCGCCCGCGCCGAGCGTGAGCAGCACGGCGCCCGCGTAGTCGACGCTGCGGTGCCGCCGTGGCACGGACTCGTGGAAGTTGCGCACCAGCATCCAGGCGGCGAGTACGGCCAGCGGCAGATTGGCCAGGAAGATCCACCGCCAGCCGAAGTAGTCGGCACAGAGGCCGCCGAGCAGCGGCCCCGTGACCGACGCCACCGCCCACACCCCGGCCAGATAGCCCTGGACCGTGGCGCGTTCGGCCAGCGTGTACAGATCACCCGCGATGACCATGGTCGTCGGCTGGATCGCACCGGCGCCGATGCCCTGCACGGCGCGGAACACGATCAGCGCGAGCATGCTGCCTGCCAGCCCGCACAGCAGCGAGCCGAGCGCGAACACCGCGATCCCGAACAGCATCACCGGCTTACGGCCGAAGGTGTCGGCGAGCGCGCCGTAGATCGGCACCGTCACCGCCTGGGCGAGCAGATAGCTCGTGAACAGCCAGGGGAACAGCGCGAAGTCGCCGAGGTTGTCGGTGATCGACAGCACCGCGGTCGCCAGGATCGTCGAATCGAGCGCGACGAGTCCGGTGGCGAGCATCAGCGAGGCGAGCACGGGGCCACGGTCCGAGCCGAACCCGACCTCGGATCGGGCGGTATCGGTTGCCACAGAACACCTCTCGGTCAGAAGCGGATGCGGACCTTGTCCGTGCACGGACGGGCCTGGCAGGCCAGGGCGTAGCCCGCGTCGATATCCTCCTGATCGAGGATCGCGGCGTTGGTCATGGCGACCTCGCCGTCGACGACGGTGCACGCGCACGAACCGCATTCGCCTTCGCGGCAGGAGTAGGGGACGTCGAGGCCGTCGGCCAGCATGACGTCGACGAGGGTGCGCGAGCGCGGCCAGCTCAGCGCGTGCACGGTGCCGTCGAGCTCCACCTCGACGTGGGCGGCGTCCTCGGTGTCGGCGGGATCGATCGGCTCCGGCTCGGCGAACGGATCACCCGACAGCGAGACGAACACCTCGGTGGTGACGCGCTCGCGCGGCCACCCGGCCCCGGCCAGCGCCTCGGTCACCGCCGACATGAACGGGCCCGGCCCGCACACGAACGACTCGTAGGTCGCGTACGGCGCGGCGAACTCCGCCAGCTGGGCGGTGCTCGGCAGGCCCTGCAGCGATTCGAGCCAGTGCACCACGCTCACCCGGCCCGGATGCCGGGCGGCGAGCTCGCGCAAGGCCCCGGCGAAGATGACCGACTCCTGCTCGCGATTGGCGTAGAACAGCACCACCCGGCCCGAGCCGCGGGCCAGGGCGGACCGCAGGATCGACATCACCGGGGTGATGCCGCTGCCCGCCGCCCACAGCAGCAGATCGGTGTCGAGGGACGCCGGGGTGAAGGTGCCCAGCGGGGGCAGCACGTCGAGGGTGTCGCCGACGGAGATGTTGTCGCACAGCCAGTTCGAGCCGTAGCCGCCGGGCGTGCGCTTGACCGTTACCTGCGGCGCTTCACCGGTGAACGGTGAGCTCGCCAGCGAATAGCAGCGCGCGACGGGCCCGGTCTGCTCGCTCGGGATGCGCAGCGTGAGGAACTGGCCGGGCCGGTAGGCGAACCGGTCGGCGACGTGGTCGGGCACGTCGAACACGAGCGTGCGCGCGTCCGCGGTCTCCTCGATCACGGCCGCCACGCGCAGCGTCACCACCCGCGAGCCGCGGGATACGTCGACAGTCGCCCTCGTCACTGGTGTCCTCCTCGATCACAGAGCCGGTGTGCGGGCTACCGTCGCAGCTCCGCGGGGTCCCGTGGCCGGTGGCTCCCGGTGGACGGGAGATCGCCGCGCATTGCCCACTGACCGGGAAGACCAGGTCGGACGCGCCGGGCGGCGACCCTAGCGTCGGCGTCGTGGACACTCGACCTGCCGGGGGCGCCCGATGAACCGCATGCAGAACACCGTCGCGCTGGTGACCGGCGCGGCCGGCGGGATGGGCCGCGCCCATTGCCGCCGCCTGGCCGAGGAAGGCGCCGACATCATCGCCCTCGACATCGAGCCGGCGGCCGCCGAACTGGCGCAGACCGCGGCGGAGGTCGAGGCCACGGGCCGCCTGTGCGTGACCGCGGTGGCCGATGTGCGCGACCAGGCTTCGCTGGACGTGGCCGTCGCCGACGGGGTCGCCGCGCTGGGCCGCCTCGATGTGATCGTGGCCAACGCCGGGATCTACAGTGACCTCGGCCTGTCCTGGGAGCTGTCGGACGATGCCTGGCAGCGCACTATGGATATCAATCTCACCGGCATGTGGCACACGGTGCGCGCCGGTGTCCCGGCGCTGAGCGACGGCGGCTCGATCGTGATCGTCAGCTCCACCAACGGCATCACCGGCGCCGCCACCGCCTCGCATTATTCGGCGAGCAAGCACGCCGTGGTCGGGCTCGCCCGCACCCTGGCCAACGAACTCGGCCCGCGCGGAATCCGCGTCAACACGGTGCATCCCGGCTCGGTGGCGACGCCGATGATCCTCAACGACGCGGTCTACGCCAAACTCCGGCCCGACCTGCCGAACCCGACCCAGCAGGACGCGGCCGAGGCGCTGGCCGCCCGCACGCTGCTGCCGGTGCCGTGGGTCGACCCGGTCGACATCAGCAATGCCGTGCTCTTCCTCGCATCCGACGAGTCCCGTTACGTGACGGGAACCCAGCTCGTGGTGGATGCCGGACTGACTCAGAAGGTGTGACATGGGACGGGTTTCGGGCAAGATCGCCCTCATCACCGGCGCCGCGCGCGGCATCGGCCGCGCCCAGGCGATCCGGCTGGCCGAGGAGGGCGCCGACATCATCGCGGTCGACATCTGCGGACCGGTCGAGACTGTCGTGTCGCCCGGCGCGACCCACGACGACCTCGCCGAGACCGTGCGCGCCGTCGAGGCGACGGGCGCACGGATCGTCGCCGCGACCGTCGACGTCCGCGACGGCGCGGCACTGCGCGGCGCCGTCGACGCCGGT
This sequence comes from Nocardia sp. NPDC058497, assembly GCF_042720195.1. Classification (NCBI taxonomy): domain Bacteria; kingdom Bacillati; phylum Actinomycetota; class Actinomycetes; order Mycobacteriales; family Nocardiaceae; genus Nocardia; species Nocardia sp. NPDC058497. Next base: position 7,965 of record NZ_JBHXMY010000235.1, read on the forward strand.
GTCGCGGAACTGGGCGGCCTCGACATCGTCTGCGCCACCGCCGGAATCAGCTCCAGCGGTGGCGCGCTCGACCTCACCGAGCAGCAGTGGCAGACCATGATCGACGTCAACCTGACCGGCGTGTGGCAGACCTGCAAGGCCGCCACCCCGCACCTGATCAGCCGTGGCGGTGGCGCGATGATCCTGACCAGCTCGATCGCGGGACTGCGCGGACTTGTCGGCGTCGCGCACTACACCGCCGCCAAACACGGGGTGGTCGGGTTGATGCGCTCACTCGCCAAAGAGCTCGCCCCGCATCATGTCCGGGTGAACTCGGTCCATCCGACCAATGTCGACACCCCGATGATCCAGAACGACATGGTGCGCAAGGTGTTCCGGCCCGACCGTGAACATCCCACCCGCGAGGAATTCGCGGAGGCGGCCGTGTCGATGAACATGCTCCCGATCCCGTGGGTCGAACCGGTCGACATCGCCAACGCCGCCCTGTTCCTCGCCTCCGACGAGGGCCGCTACATCACCGCGGTGACGCTGCCCATCGACGCGGGCAGCACCCAGCGCTAGCGCGGCGACGACGCGGGGGCTGGCGAGGGCGGGCGGCCCCGCGGGGGGGGGGGCGGCGGGGCGGGCCCCCCCCGGCGCCGGGGACCGCGACCGTGAGGTGGGCC
>NZ_JBHXMY010000236.1:0-8619 GCF_042720195.1 Nocardia sp. NPDC058497
AAATTATTGTCGTGTGAGGCTTACTTTGTTTATATGTAACTGGGTAAACATCTTGTGTGTGTCTGGCTCGTCTCAGGTGTGGTCCCCCACCATGCCCGCGGCGGGGATGCCCCAGACGCGGGTGGGCGGGTAGCCGATCTTGGTGTCGTCGGCGCAGATGATCTGGTCGGCGTGCAGCGCGATGTCGGTGCCGCCCGCGATCGCGAAGCCGTGCAGTTTCGCCACGGTCGGCTTGTTCGCGTGCATGAGGCTGGCGAATCCCTTGGTGAACCTGCTCATCATGGCGAAGTCGATCATCGGGTCCCAGGTGCCCTGCGGATTGTGATTGACGGCGTTGACCACCGGATCGAGCACGGTGCCGGTGACCTCGTCCGGTCCCTCCGCGCCCGCGAAGCCCTGCTCGGCGAATATGTCGAGGTCGTAGCCGCCGCAGAACCCTTTGCCGCGGCCGGACACCACGATGACGTGCACGCGCGGATCCAGGTCGGCCCGCTCCACCGCGTGCGCCAGATCCCGCGGGGTGTGCGGGGTGATCGCGTTGCCCTTGTCCGGGCGGTTGAAGGTGATCCTGGCGATCCGCCCGTCCCGCTCGTAGGTGAGCGTGGAGTACTCCCGCTCGTAGTCGGGGTCAGGGCGATGCCGCCACGGCGAATCGGGCCCTTCGGTCCAGTTCTCGTACCAGGGCGCGGGCTGGTCGCCGGAGTTCGTGCTGCTGTTCGACACGGTGGGGTCCTTCTGGATTCGAGGTGCCGGGAGGGAGAATCTGCCGAAAGCATGGCGGGTCGGAGTCGGCCGACGACGAGAAGGGCCCGACTTGGCAACGCGCGAAGAACAGAAGCAGGCCACCCGAGCCCGCATCCTCGACGCGGCGACCGACCTGCTGGTGCGGCGCGGCTACTCCGCACTGACCACCGTCGCCGTGCAGGAAGCGGCCGGACTCAGCCGCGGCGCGCTGCTGCACCACTTCCCCACCATCGCCGAACTGTCGAAAGCCCTGGTGCAGAACCTGGTTCAGCGCAACGAACAGGCAGCGCTGGCCGCGGCGGCCCGGTTCGACACCGACGCCGACCCGGTCGACCGGGCGCTCACCGCCCTCTACGAGTCGATGACCCGCCCCGTCGCCCAAGCCGAGATGGAACTCTGGGCGGCCGCCCGCACCGACCCGGACCTGGCCGCCGCACTCCAGCACGCGGAACGCGCTGCCGGCCGCGACCTCGTCCGCGTCGTCGACGAACTGTTCGGCCCCGAGGTGGTGGCACATCCGCGCTACCCGGTGATCCGCGATCTCACAATCACCGTGCTGCGCGGCACCGCGGCCGGCCGAGCCCTGCACACCTCCGAGAATTCGGCCCACACCACCCTGCGCGAGTGGGCCGCCATCGTCCGGACCCTGCTCGCCGACCCGATGCGTCGGTGACGATCCACAGGGGTACCAGCGATCTCCCTCACCGTTGGGGCTTGCCCCTTCAGAATGAGTGAGTGTACAGTCACTCACATGAGCAAGAGCGGAGTCACCCTCTCCCGATCGGATCTGCGGCGCGATGCCGTGGTCGATGCCGCGATCATCGAGTTCGCCAGGACCGGTTATCACGGCACGCCGATCAGCACGGTGGCGGCGACAGCTCAGATCTCGCCCGCGTATGTGTTCAAGCTGTTTCCCGGCAAGGTCGCGCTGTTCGTGGCGGCGCTCGAGCGGTGCTTCGACCGGATCGCGGCGGCGATGTCGGCGGGCGCGGCGCGGTCGAATGCCGAGAGTCCCGAACAGATCCTGTACGACATGGGCGGGGCCTACGCCGAGCTCATCGGCGACAACAGTCTGCTGATGCTGCAGGTCCACGCGCAATCCGTGGCTGATGTGCCGGAAATCGGCGCGGCGATGCGGGACGGGCTGGCCAGGGTGACCGAGCTCGCCAAGCAGCGCTCGGGCGCCGCGGACGAGTACGTCCAGCGGTTCATCGCCTTCGGGCAGCTCTGCCACCTGATCACCACCCTTGGCCTGGACGGCAACGACAGTCCCTGGGCCCAGATCGTCACCGCGGGCATCCGCCACCCCGGAGCTCACTGACCCCTGACTGCCCCCTCGCGGGGCATTTTTTCGACCCATCGAGTGATTGACCAGTCACACACTAGGAGTTCTCATGTCCACCACCGCCACCGAAATCGTCCTGCCCGGCCGCGTCGAACCCGACGGCCTGCTGGTTACCCGGCGTGATCTGCCCGCGCCCGGCGCCGGGCAGGCACTCGTCCGGGTCGAGGCGAGCGGTGTCTCCTTCGCCGAGCAGCAGATGCGGCGGGGCAAGTACTACGACCAGCCCGCCTTTCCCTTCGTGCCCGGCTACGACCTGGTCGGCACCGTCACCGCGGTCGGGGCGGATGTCGACCCTGGCCTGATCGGCACCAGGGTCGCCGCGCTGACCAAGATCGGCGGCTGGGCCAGCCATGCCGTGCTCGAGGCGGCCGACCTGGTCGCGGTGCCCGCGGCGCTCGATGCCGCCGAGGCGGAAACCTTTGTCGTCAACGGGATCACGGCCTGGCAGATGCTCTTCCGGACCGCGCAGGTGCGGCCGGGGCAGACGGTGCTGGTGCACGGCGCCAACGGCGGGGTCGGTTCGACGCTCGTACAGCTGGCCCGCGCCAACGGAATTCATGTCATCGGGACCGCGTCGGCGCGCAATGCCGAGGCCGTACGGGCGCTCGGTGCGACCTGGGTCGACTATCGCGGCGATGTGCCGCAGCAGGTCCGGGCACTCGCCCCCGACGGCGTTGACGCCGTGTTCGATCACGTCGGCGGCCCCGGCATCGCCGACTCGTTCGCGCTGCTCGCGCCGCACGGCACGCTGGTCTCCTACGGCACCGCGGCCACCAAGAACGACGCGGGCAATTCGCGACTGCCGGTGCTGAAGCTGCTCGGCCGGATCCTGCTGTGGAATGCGTTGCCCAACAAGCGCAGTGCGCACTTCTTCAATCTGTGGGCGGGCAAGCGCGACCGGGCAGGCTTCCGCGCCCGCATCACCGAGGACCTGGGCCAGGTCTTCGATCTCGCCGCGCGGGGCGACCTGCGCGCTCAGGTCGCCGCCCGCGTCCCGCTGGCCGAAGCCGCCCGCGCCATGGAACTCGCCGAGTCGGGCACCGTCGTCGGCAAAGTCGTCCTCGTCCCCTGAATCCCCACCACCGCACAGGAGAACCGTTATGTCCCAGCATGTTTCCACCACCGAGACCCGTCCGTCCGCGCTGCGCGTCCTGCTCGACAACCGTCCGTCGTACCTGAGTTTCGGGATGGCGTGGCTGGTCGGCCACGGCGCGTATGCCCTGTCCCACGGTGACGATCCCCTCCTGCGGTTGCCCGCCGCGGTGCCGAGCGCGCTGCTGATCGCCGGGCTGGCGATCGCGATGGTCGTCACCAGCATCGTGACGATGAAGGCCCAGCGCGGTGTCACCGGTAGGGACGCGATGGTCGGCAATCTGCTCGCCGTGTCCTGGCTGATCGGTTTCGGCGCGCTGTTCTTCGTCATCAGCGCGCTGAGTTCGGCACTGGCCCAAGACGATCTGAAGATGCTGCTGTGGCCGACCGGCTCCGGCCTCATCGTCGGCCTGCTCTACCTCGCAGGCGGCGCCGCCTACCGCGACGTCCTGCAATACGCCCTCGGCGCCTGGCTGGCCCTCACCTCCTCGGCCGCCCTGTTCCTCGACGGCGCCAGCCCCTACTGGGTCCTGGCCATCGCCGGCGGCGGCAGCTACTTGGTCGCCGCGGCCCTCGAACCCCGCCGCCGCGCCATCGCCATCGCCGCCTGAACAAGAACCAACACCCCGACCGGTATCGCCGGGCGGGGTGTCGGCGCACGCATGACGCGGTGTCAGCCGGTGGGCGGGTGGTGGGTGACTCGGCCTGCGGCGTGCAGGAGCTGGGCGTTGGCGACGTCGGCGGGGGTGTCGGCTGCGATCACCAGCAGGGTGAGGTGGATGCCGTCGACGCCGACGAGGTGCATGGTGTCGGGGAGCTGGTCGACGTCGGGGGCCTGCAGGTCGACGTCGTCGGGGTGGTCGATGCGGCGCTGGTTGCGGCTGGTCGCGTTCCAGTCGAAGCTGATGCGCGCGGTGCGGCCGAGGCGGGGTGTGAGGGCGCTGATCAGGTCGTGGAGTTCGGCGGTGAGATTCGCCGTCCGGGGCCACCACGCGCCGTCGAACAGTTCGGCGTGACTTTCGTGGGCGCGCAACAGAAGTCGCGGGGTGCGGGTCGGTATGTCGAACGGCTGCCGGTCCTGGTCCGGCGCGCCCATGGCCTGGTGGTTGGTGATGTGGCGCGGACGCTCCGGCGCTTCCGGAGCTGCTTCGGGTTCGGGGGCATCGGATGCGGCGGCCATCAGGGACTCGTGGGCGAGGTGCTCGTCGGTATCGGCGGGGATCACCTGCAGCACAAGCATGCTCGCGTCGCGGCCGAACACGTACATCGTGTTCCACACCTCGAAGTGGTAGGAGTCGAGCCGGACCGTCTCCCCCGCGACCGTGATCCGCGCCGGCGCCTGCGCCCAGCACGACGCGTCGTAGACGACGCGCCAGACCGGGCCGAGCCGCACACTCAGCACCGCGAGCAGATCGGGCAGTTCGGCGGCCAGGTCGTCCGACCGTGGCCACCACGCGCCGTCGATGTATCGATCCGCCGAGGAGCGTGACCGCATCCGCAGCCGCGGGGTGTACATCGGCGGGACCTGATGGCGGGCAGGCGCCGCGGCGGGGCCGGGTCGGTGGTCGTCGCGGATGCGCATGTCGATCGGTCCTTTCGTCCGGGATCCGAGGAATCGGTATCAGCTCCGGAGACCTGTACCACTCAAGTACACGCCGACATCCCACCCTTGTCAACGTTGTAGGTCTACACTGACAACCACAACCAACAGACGGAGGTGCCGCCATGGCCGAGGACTCGACAGATGGCGCCCGTCGTCCCGCGAGCACCGTGACCAGGGCGTCCGTTCTGGCCGCCGCGCTCATGATCGTCGATCGCGACGGCATCGACGGGCTGTCGATGCGCAGGCTGGCCGAGGCCGTCGGCCGGGATCCGATGGTGATCTACCGGCATCTGCCGAACAAGGCCGCCGTCCTCGACGGCGTGGCCGAGCTGGTGTTCGAACAGCTGGTGGTCGACGCGGACGACCCCGACTGGACGGCACAGTTGCGCGCGGTCGCCCGCTCGTTCCGCGCGGTGGCGCTCGCGCACCCGAATGTCGTTCCGCTGCTGGTGACCCGGCCGTTGTCGACCCCGCTGGGCATGCGGCCGATCGCGGTGGTCCGCCCGCTCGAGCACATCCTGCAGCTGCTCACCCGGGCCGGTTTCACCGGCGCCGACGCACTGCACGTCTACCGCGCACTGTTCGGTTTCCTCTACGGTCACGTGCTCAACGAGCTCCAGGAAGTGGTGGAGCGGCCGGAGGAATCCGACGAGGTCCTGCGGCTGGGCCTGCATCGGTTGCCGATCACCGAGTTCCCGCTGGTGCGCGAACTCGCCCCCACTCTGGCCGCCTACGACGGCGCCGCCGAACTCGAACGCGGGCTCGACATCCTGCTCACCGGCCTCACCGCGACACTCCCGGACCCGGCCCGCTGACCCCCGGCTCGCGCCGACCGCGTCACGTGGGCGTCTATGTCGTACGTCAACGTTGTAGACGACTGCTGTAGAAGTCCGTAGAATCGGGGCTACGACCAGGCGAGGACCCCCATGGCCATTACCGAAGTCGCGGTCTACGCGCACCTGAGCAAAGCCGATGTCGAGGCGCTCGGCGAGGAACTCGATGCGATCCGCCGCGACATCGAGGATCGGCGCGGCACCCATGACGCCGACTACATCCGGCGCACGATCGCGTTCCAGCGCATCCTCGACGCGAGCGCGCGACTGCTGCTGGCCTGCACCGGGTCGCGGCTGGGCTGGCTCGCCGGCACCTCGGCACTGGCCACGGCCAAGAGCATCGAGAACATGGAGATCGGGCACAATGTGTCGCACGGCCAATGGGATTGGATGAACGATCCCGAAATCCATTCCCGCACTTGGGAATGGGACATGGCCGGGGTGTCCTCGCAATGGCGGTACTCGCACAACTACCGCCATCACATGTTCACGAACGTGGTCGGCATGGACGACGACGTCGGATTCGGCGTCCTGCGCGTCACCAGGGATCAGCAGTGGCGCCCGCGCCTGCTCCTGCAACCGCTGCACAACCTGTTCCTGGCAGCCACTTTCGAGTGGGGCATCGCACTGCACGGCCTGTACTCCGAGCGCGACCGCGCGCCGACGGAGCCCGAGAAGGCCGCGCACACCAGGGCTTTGGTCCGCAAGATCGGCAGGCAGGCGGCCAAGGACTACCTGTTCTTCCCGATCCTCAGCAGACGGCACTGGCGACGCACCCTCGCCGCCGGCATCACCGCCAACGCACTGCGCAACCTCTGGGCCTACGTCGTCATCTTCTGCGGCCACTTCCCCGACGGCGCAGAGAAATTCACCCCCGCCGCGATCGAGCACGAGACCCACGGCGAGTGGTATCTGCGCCAGATGCTCGGCACCGCCAACTTCGACGCCGGACCGGTGCTGGCCTTCCTCAGCGGCCACCTCTCGCATCAGATCGAACATCACCTGTTCCCCGACCTGCCCAGCAACCGCTACGCCGAGATCGCGGTGCGGGTGCGCGCGCTGTGCGACAAGTACGACCTGCCCTACACCACCGGCCCGCTGCCCCGGCAGTACCTGCTGAGCCTGCGCACCATCAACAAACTCGCCCTCCCCGACTCGTTCCTCCTGGCGACCAGCGACGACGCACCCGAAACGGCCTCCGAACGCAAGTTCGCCGCAGCGGCGCCCACCGAGCCCGGGCCGATCCGGCGCGGACTTCGCACCGCGCTGCGTCGGGGCTGACAAGCGCGAGTGTCCGCTGGTCGCCGGTTGCTGGAATACGGCCGGGCGACGGAATACAATTCCGCTCTATGGCGACCAGCGCGTCAGGGAAGATCGCAGTGGTGACCGGAGGCGCTTCCGGCATCGGAGCCGCCCTTGCCACCGCACTGGTAGACGCGGGTGCCGAAGTGTGGCTTGCCGATCGTCAAGGGGAGGCCGCCGAGGAACTGGCGCAGCGTCTGCGCAGCCGCGGCGGAAAGGCGCACGCGCTCGAGGTCGACGTGCGCAGCTACCCGTCGTTCCAGCGAGCAGTCGACGACATCGTGCGACAGTCGGGTCGGATCGACTACCTGTTCAACAATGCGGGTATCGCGGTCGGCGGGGAGATCGACTCCTACTCACTCGATGATTGGAACGACGTCATCGACGTCAATCTGCGCGGCGTCGCCCACGGTATCCAGGCTGTCTACCCGGTCATGATCAGACAGCGCTCGGGACACATCGTGAATACCGCCTCGATCGCCGGGCTCATCACCACCGCGGGCCAAGGCAGTTACGGCGCCACCAAGCATGCTGTCGTTGCCCTTTCGATGGCGTTGCGTACCGAAGCACAACGACACGGCGTGCGGGTCTCGGCGCTCTGCCCCGGTGTGATCCGGACTCCGATTCTGACCGGCGGCAAGTACGGCCGGATAAACATGGGCGGCGTCAGCGAGGAGAAGATCCTCAGCCTGTGGGAGCGGTTTCGGCCGATGGCGCCGGAGAAGTTCGCCGAACGCGCACTGCATGGCGTGCTTCGCGGAGAGGCGATCATCGTGGTGCCCAAGTGGGCGAAGGTGCCCTGGTACCTGGAGCGGATGTCCCCGGCGCTCGGCAGGCAATTCGCGAAAGGCATGGTTACGCGCATCAGGCGCGATTTAGGGCCCGACGCCTCCTGACCACTCGGTCGGCGAGCGGCGGTGGCATGGTTCACCAGTTGTTTGCTTGCCAATGGGTTCGATGTCCATCAATATCGATGGGTGTCGAATCCATCCCTGCCGCTGTCGGCGAGCGCGCCGCCGTGCGAGGTCGCCCCGCTTGCCCGTGAACCGCTGTCCGCCGAGTCGGCCGCCGAGCTGGCGGGTGTGTTCAAGGCGCTGTCGGATCCGGTGCGGTTGCGGCTGCTGAGTCTGGTCGCCAGTCGCCAGGGCGGTGAGGCCTGTGTCTGCGATCTGTCGGCGGGGTTCGAGCTGAGTCAGCCGACCATTTCCCATCATCTGAAGGTGTTGCGCGAGGCGGGGCTGCTGTCGAGCGAGCGGCGCGGGTCCTGGGTGTATTACCGGATCGAACCGCAGTCGCTGGCGCCGCTGGCTCGGCTGCTCGACGGCACGGCCGTGGCGCGATGACCGACGTTCGACGTCGGCTCCTGGCCGAATTCGTCGGCACCGCGGCGCTTGTCGCGATCGTCGTCGGGTCCGGGATCGCCGCCCAGCAGCTCACCGGTGATGTCGCCCTGCAGTTGCTGGCCAACTCGATCGCGACCGTGTTCGGGCTCGGGGTGCTGATTGTGGTGTTCGGGCCCGTCTCCGGAGCGCACTTCAATCCCGTGGTCTCTCTTGCGGATTGGCTGCTCGGGCGACGGCACGGCACCGGTTTGGGCCTCGTCGAGGTCACTGCCTACGCGGTCGCGCTAATCACCGGGCCGGTGTGGGGGGGGGGGCGGGGGCGATAGATTGTTGGATCGGGGGGCTGGGCGTGTGTGG
>NZ_JBHXMY010000237.1:0-2977 GCF_042720195.1 Nocardia sp. NPDC058497
CCTCAGCGTTACCCCGCGCGAGACAGCGCCCCGTTCATATCTCGGGGCAACCCACGCGATATCAACCAGCGGTTTACAAACCCCCACCCCCCGCGGGCCCGGCCCCCCGCGCGGGGCCAGCCACATCAAGGCGATGCTCGCGCTGGCCTACTACATGCGGCTCTACGGTGTGTATCTGCCCGAACTGCATACCATCATGCTCAGCGACGCCCACTCCTACGCTGATCTGGATGCCATCGCGGCGGCATTCCGCAAGAGTATCCGGGACATGAAGCAGCAGAACTTCTTCGCGTACTGACCATGACCGAGACGATGAACGAAGAGCGGCAGAGTCCGCCCGCAGGGGCGGGGCGCAGAGCGCGCCGCGGCCCGGCCGCCGGCTGGGCCCGGCAGGGCGATCGGTTCCGGTGGCCCATCCTGGCGATCTGGGCCGTGCTCGCGGTAGTCGGCGGATTGCAGTACACCGCGCTGGAGAGTCACCTCAGCCTGCCCGACTATTCGATATCGAAGTCGGAATCGGCCGCCACGACACAGGTTCTCGCCGGGCGGTTTCCGCGGATGGGCGCCGAGCAGGTCGCGGTGGTCGTCTCCGCGGCAGACGGGCGTGCGGTGGAATTCTCGGTGCGTCCGATCGTCACCGCGTTGCGTGCTGTCCCCGGCATCGACGACATCATCGATCCGACCACCGCACAGGTCGGCGGGCATCTGGCGACCGCCGACCGGCGCACCGCGATGATCCTGCTCGCGCTGCCTGGTGCGGTGGCCGATCGCGATGCCACCACCGACCGCATCGCCGATACGCTGAGCACTGTGGCGCTGCCGGACGGGGTCACGGTGGACCTGACCGGTGAGACGCCGTTGAACAAGGCGCTGGCCGACGTCGAACGCGAGGATCAGGCCCGCGCCGAGATGATCGGCCTGACCCTGGCATTGCTGCTCCTGGTGTGGGGGTTACGGTCTTTGTCGGCCTCCGTGCTGGCTGTCGGCTCGGCGGTGCTCGGCGTGGCCTTGAGTAGCGCCGTGCTCGGGCTGGTCGCCGAATCGATGAATATGTCTCAGTTCGCGCTGGTCGTCGCGACGATCGTCGGGCTCGGCGTCGGCATCGACTACGCGTTGTTCGTCATCAGCAGATTCGTCGAGGAATACACCGAATTCGATTCCGGTCCCGGCGATCGTGCGGTCACCACCAGCGCGGCGCTGACCCGTGCCCTCCAGACCTCCGGGCACACCGTGATCATCTCCGGCGTGATCGTGATGGTGTCGCTGTGCTCGATCATGATCATCGACGGTCCGGTGTTCCGCGAGATCGCTGTTGCGGCAGGGCTGGTCGTGCTGTGTTCGATGATCGCGGCGGTGACCGCGTTGCCCGCGGCCCTGGCGGTGCTGGCGCCCCGGCTGGTGAAACGGTCGCGCGCGGCGGAGAACAAGGATCCGGCGGCGAGCCGGTGGTACCGCTGGGTCGGCCATGTGCAACGCAGACCGGTTCTCTGGGGCGTACCGGCGCTGCTGGTGCTGATCCTCGCATCGCTGCCGCTGACGGGGATGCGTCTGGGGCTGGACCTGGGCATCTCGACCTTGTCGCACACGCAGGCAGGCCGCGGCTATGCGACGGCGGCCGATGCGTTCGGCGGCTCGGCGGTCGCGCCGATCTCTGTGACCGCGTGCGTGGGAGAGCGCCGCGAGCTGACCGGCGACGACGCCGACCGCGTCGCAGGCTACCTCGGCTCGCTGCGCGGGCACGACGGCGTGCGATCCACGGCTTCGGTATTCGACACCGTGCCCGCGGGATCGGCGCTCGACTTCGAAGCCCTGGTCACGAGCCCGGTCGGTCGCGCCGTCGACGGTTCGCTGATCGACGACACGGCCCACCCACGCTGCCTGTTGGCGATGGTGCAGCCCAAGTACTCGGTCGACGCCCCCGAAACCGGGACGCTGGTACGCGACATGCGCTCTCGGGCAGCGCCGCTGGCGGAGGACGGAATCACGATCGCCGTCGGCGGCATGTCAGCGCAGTATCGGGACCTGGCCGACGAGACGGCTCGGATGTTCCCGCTGGTGGTCATCCTGGTGCTCGTCCTGTCTCTGATCTACCTCGTGATCACCCTGCGGAGCGTATTCATTCCGATCAAGGCGATCGTCCTCAATGCCCTGGCGACCGCTGCCGCGCTCGGCACGACCACCGCGGTATTCCAATACGGCTATGGGGAACGCCTTTTCGACTTCACCAGCGTCGGCAGTATTCAGGCGTTCTTGCCCGTCGCGATGTTCGCTGTGCTGTTCGGGCTGTCGATGGACTATGAGGTTTTCATGGTCCGGCGGATCCGCGAGGAGTACCTGGACTGCGGTGACACGGCCGAAGCCGTGCGGCGCGCGATGGCCAAGGTCGCGCCGCAGATCAGCATCGCCGGCCTGATCATGATCGCGGTATTCGGCTCGCTGGTCGTCGCCGATGTCCTCGAGCTCAAACAGATCGGATTCGGCCTGGCGATCGCGATCGCGATCGACATCTCGCTGATCCGTCTGATCATGGTCCCGGTCTTCATGTCCATGGCCGACCAGCTGAACTGGTGGTTCCCCGGTGGCGGAAGCCTGGTGCCGAAGCCGTCCACAGATTCGCTACCGGGCACGCAGCCGACCGGTAGCGTCGGTGCCGAAGGGAGTCGATGATGCGCGTAATGGTGTTGGGTGGGGCCGGCGAGATCGGCCGCGCCGCCGCGAAAATGATTGCCGCAGCGGATGATATCGATCGGGTGGTGATCGCCGATCTGTCCGTGGACGCCGCCGAACGGGTGGCGGGACTGCTCGGCCCGGTCGCCGAGGCACGACAGATCGACGTCCTCGACCATGCCCGGCTGATCGCCGCGATGCGCGAGTGCGACATCGTGGTCAACACCGTCGGACCGTACTTCCGCTTCGGCCCCGGGATCCTGTCGGGGGGGGGGGCGGGCGCGCGGGCGGCCGCCCGCGGCGGGGGGCA
>NZ_JBHXMY010000237.1:2987-8578 GCF_042720195.1 Nocardia sp. NPDC058497
TGTGTCATTGGTTGTAAACACCGTGGGTCCGTTAGTCCGGTGGGGCCCCGGGGATCGGGGGGGGGCGCACCGCGCCGGGGCGCGACTACATCGACGTCTGCGACGATCCGGCGCCCACCATCACCATGCTCGACATGCACGACGAGGCCGCCGCCGCCGGAATCACCGCCGTCATCGGGATGGGCGCCAGCCCCGGCGTGATCAATCTGCTGGCCGCCCGCGCGATCGCCGAACTCGACGAGGTCGAATCCGTGGTCACCGGCTGGAACCTGCTGATGGCCCAGCCGCAAGAGCGGTCGTGGCGGCCGAGCGCCGCCGTCGTCCACGGCATCGAACAGGTCAGCAACCCCATTCCGGTGATCCGCGGGGGACAGCTGGTGCGGGAGAAGCCGCTACGCAAGACCATCGTCGACTACCCTGGTATCGGGCCTGGCATCGCATGGACCTTCGGTCACCCCGAGCCGGTGACGCTGTCCAGGACCTTCCCGCAGATCAACGATTGCGTCAATGTCGCGATGGCTCCGCGCCATGTCATCGCGCCGCTGGCCGGTCTCGGCGCGGCGGTGCGCAAGGGTCTGTGGAGCCGTGAGCGTGCCGCTTCGATGGCCGCCGTGCTCGAAAACATCCTGCCCGGTTCGCCGGTCGCGGCGCTGGACTCGGCCGATCTGCCGCCGCTGTTCGCAGTGGCTACCGGAACGCTCGACGGTGCGCCGGCCACGGTCGGCGTGGCCATGGCTCAGTTTCCTGGGCTGAGCATGGCTTCGGCGACGGGGATCCCGCTGGCAGTGGGCACACTTCTGAAGGCTGACCGACCCGGCGTGCATCCGCCGGAGGCGGTCTTCGACCCTGACGCATTCCTGCGACACCTGGCACCGCATTGCCTCGGGAATCCCCGGCCGGGGTCGATGGTGGTCGTCACGAACAGTAGTCGGCCCGCATCGGAGAATGCCCAAGCACTCGACACTGGGTCGCTGGTGACGGCTCTGCTGCGTTTGCGTCGGGGCACCGCGGGCTGACAAATGGGCGGTGCGGCGCGACTGGCAGGAGGTCTCGGCATAGGTTCTGGCGGCCGGGAGTTCGTCCAGGTCGATGTGGCACGTCCCGGCCAGTAGCGAGAGTCACCCGGCAGTGACCAGAAGGCGGCGGTGCTGGACAAGTGTGATGTCGGGCGTGGTCTGCAGACGGCCCCGGCCCGCAGGTTCGCGACCACACCCAGTTGACCCAGCTGATCACGTTCGGACGGGCCTGCGCGGTCGTGCCCGAGTCGCTCCGCGCCCAGCTACGCGACGATCACGCCACCGTGCAAGAGAACTCGAAGGTCTTCGCGCGCAAGGTAGATGCGCAGACCTGGTTGGGCCGTCAGACCGCCGCTGTTGTGACCGGACTGCCCGCGTCCCCGACTGCGGGCCGTGTGACTGTCGACGTGGTGGCAAAGGCGTGGTTGGCCGGTCATCCGTCATGGGAAGAAGCGACGCGCTCCCGATACGCCTCGATCGTCAAGCGCCACATCCTGCCGAAGTGGGGAGTATTCGGCTTGCTGACCTGGTGGAGATGCACGACGAGATTCAGGCGTGGGTCGCTGTCAGGTGCAGGGTGGTGGGTGGTGCGGCCGGTGGACGGTGCGGAAGAACCTCGGCGTGCTGTCGCAGATCTGTGACCACGCGGTGAAGACTCGGAAGAGAGTCCGGCGGGGGGCTCGCGGCCAGTCTGAGGCAGCCTGAACTGCGCAAATACTTGTGCCCTCGGCAGGATTCGAACCTGCGACACCCGCTTTAGGAGAGCGGTGCTCTATCCCCTGAGCTACGAAGGCGGGGTTGGTCGTCTGCCGGGACCGCCGTGGGCGGGCCCCGGTTTGACCGTGCCGAGTATAGCGTGCGCGGACTGTGGCGCGGTCAACCCGGGGATCGGATCGGTTCAGGATGGTCTGATCGTGATCGCCGGGGCGACACGCTGATCTGAAACGGGTGTGGGCTGACGGGGTGGGGGCTGGGTGGCCTAGCGTTCCCGGAGGCTTTCGCCCGCCTCTTCGGGCATTCGTTCACGCAATGACTTTCTGCCTTCTCGCGAGGAGTACGTGGTCATGGTTGTGGGGTCCTGCTTACGGTGGTCTGTGCTCGTGGTGGCCGCGGCGATGTGTCTGGGGTCGGTCGGGTGCGCGGTCGACGGTGGGTTGCTCGATCCGGATTCGACGCTGTCGCAACGAGACCGCGACGATCGGGACGCCGTGCGCGCCGCCGAGCTCGACGGCGCGAGCGCGGAGACGCAGACGACCATGCTCGCGTTCTATCGGTCCGTCTGTACCTTGCAGACCCGGTATCGCGCCGATCTCGAAGCTGCCGAGCGCGACGCCGGTGCGCTGACGCCGGTGCAGTACCGCGATACGGCGGCGATGATTCTCGGTACTCGCGCCGCCGCGGCCGGGAGTGCGCGCGATGCCGCGCATCTATTGCCGATCCCGAACCTGTTCCGTGACGAATGGCTTAGCGCACAGGGCGAATTGATCGGTCTCTTCGACCGGCTCCAGCAGGCGGATTCGTCGCGTGCTGCCGAGATGGCCGCGGTTGATCTCGCCGACACCGAACGGCTGCGTGCCGTCGCGAGGGATCTGCTTGCCGCTTCGGCGCAGCAGATCGAGAACGAGAATCCGCGCGTCCGCGTCGTCGCGCAGGGGCTGCCTACGTCCAGGCAGGTCCGGCGTGATGCCGCGGAGCTGGCCGAATGTCAGATGCCGAGCTGACGATCGGTCTGGTGCCGTCGTTGAGCGGCGGGTTGTCCGGTGGCTACTACGAGGAGGAAAGGAGTGTGATGGGCAGAGCCCGGTTCGTTCGCGGTGGTGTGCTGGCGGGGCTGCTATGCGCGATGCTGTCGGCGGCGGGTGTTGCCGTCGCGGATGACGGCATCCCGGTCGATCACGCTCTGCTCGTGGTGCCGCCTGTCGTCGACACGGTGCTGCCGGTCGACGCGCCTACGCAATTCGACGCGCCTACGCAATTCGACGCGCCTACGCGATTCGACGCACCCGCGCAGTTCGACGCGCCTGCGGAGTTCGATGCGCCGATCACTGCCGACTCGTATACGGGATACGCAGCGCCACTGCAGGAGCCATCGTTTCCCCTGCCACCGGTCGAGCCACTCCTGTCACTCACCGATCTCGGTCCGATGCTGGAGCGGATCGGCCTGAATTCGAGCGGGCCTGCCCTTCCGTCCCCCGATCGCAGGCTGGTCGATGAGGCGCTAGCGGTGATCGCGCCCAGCGTGCAGCAGTTGTTGCCCGGCGATCTCGGCGCGGGCGTGCTGGCGGGGCTCACCGGCCTGGCCACAATGTTCGGCCCGGCCACTGGGCCGGTCGATTCCCCGGACACCTCGCCGCCGGTAGCGCTGCTCGATGCGGGCCGGCAGCGGTTCGAGTTCGCATCGACCGCGACGGCTTCGCCGGTCGTAGAGTCCGTCGACCTCGCGATCCCCACCGTCGCCGGCCCTGCAGCGGAGGTCGCGGTGCCCGCTCGGGAGAGCGTGGAGCCCCCGGTCGGCCCGATCATATTGCTGTTTCTGATCGTCCTCGGTGTGGTGATCACGGGCCTGGCCTACCCGCGCATCCGACGGCGCCGAGCTGGGATCCGCCGCACACGAGGGCGCTGGGTTGCGGGCCGCCGCACACGAGGGCGCCGCGCATCACAGTGTGGGGCATCACGGTGCCGGGCGGCAGTGGACCCGGCAGCGGACCACCGCCCGGCGGCAGTGGGCCTGGCTGCGGACCACCGCGAAGCAGACCCACACGCAGCCGACCCGCGCGCTGTCGGCCCGGCTGCGGACCACCGCGCAGCATTGGGCCCGGCAGCAGGCCACTGCGCAGCAGACCACCGCCTAGCCGTGGGCCCGGCAGCAGACCACCGTGCAGCATTGGGCCCCGCTACGGACCACCGCGCAGCAGACCACTGCCTAGCCGTGGGCCCCGCTGCGGACCACCGTGCAGCATTGGGCCCGGCTATGGACCACTGCGCAGCAGACCACCGCCTAGCCGTGGGCCCGGCAGCAGACCACCGCACAGCAGTTGGCCCCGCAGCAGACCACCGCGCAGCAGTAGGCCTGGCAGCAGACCACCGCCCAGCCGTGGGCCCGGATGCAGGGCGCCAGGAAGTAGTGCACCGATGTTCCCGCCTGCGATCGGGACTGCTCCGGACCGGACCTGAAAGGCGACCCGGACGCGGCGGAGTCGCGGTGCGCGGTGACCCGTGGCCGCTCGTCGTGCACAGCCGGCGCGGAGTCGGTCGCTCCCCACCGAGCATCCGTCACCTGAGCCGATCAGAAGGCGTCGAATCCACCGCCGCCGTCGAACCCGCCGCTGTCGTATCCACCACCATCGGAGCCGCCCCAGTCCCCTGAATCCTGACCCGGTTCGTACCCCGGATCCTGGCCGATCTCGCCCTGGTCCCCGTGGTCGAGCGCCGCCTCACCGGTGCCGTCCTCGAACGCCTGGGCGTCATAGCCGACTCCGGACATCCCGGCGAACAACGACGTGAACAACAGAGCCGCACCGGCGCCCCAGGCGCCGGCTATCAGCGCGGGCTTCCACCACGGCTCCGAATACCACCCCGCGGGGATCGGTCGTCCGGCCACGCGACCACCGGGGTGGTAGTTAGGCGTGCCTGGAGACGGGGCGGGGGAGGCGGCGATGCGGCGGCCGTTGTGCTCGACGACTCGCAACTTGTCGACGTGTCCGGCGATGTCCTGACCATCGAGGGCGGGCACCGGCGGGCCCGGGTCCATCTGCATCGCGGTGCGCGCCGCGCGGATGTAATACAGCCCTTCCAGCGCCGTCTGCTTGGCCAGGCGGGCGTGGACGGGTGAGTTCGCCCTGTCCATCTGACCGCCCGCGGCGTTGTAGCGTTCGGACGCGTCGGCCAGTGCCTGCCTGGCCGCTTCATTGCGCGGCGACAGCTGGTACACCTGGCCGCCGAGCCGTTCGATCGCCACCCTGGCGTCGGCCTGGGCCTCTTCGAGTTCGCGCGCGTTCCGCTTGTTCTGCTCGGCGCGCAGATACAGCAGAGCCAGCACGCACACGACGACGATCACGATCAGCCACCACAGCATCGCGCACCTCTTTCGCCCGAGGTCTCGAGACGCCGTCCAGTTTACTGGCCGGTTGCCCTATCGGGCTGAGGCGGCTTGATCAGCGCGTTGCCGGATAGCTCACCCGGCGAGATGGCGGGCGATCACCAGCCGCTGGATCTGATTGGTGCCCTCGAAGATCTGCATGACCTTGGCCTCGCGCATGTAGCGCTCCACCGGGAAGTCCTGGGTGTAGCCGTAGCCGCCGAAGACCTGCACCGCGTCGGTGGTCACCTTCATCGCGGCATCGGTGGCGACCAGCTTCGCGACGCTGGCCTGCCGCGAATAGGGCAGTCCGGCATCGCGGCGGCGGGCGGCGTCGAGGTAGGTGGCGCGGGAGGTGTCGACCGCGGCGGCCATGTCGGCGAGCACGAAGCCCAGGCCCTGGTGGTCGATGATCTTGCGGCCGAACGCTTCTCGTTCCCCGGATCTTATAAACAACATAAGCAGCCGACCAAAAGATATGAGGATATCTCAGTGGG
>NZ_JBHXMY010000238.1:0-4397 GCF_042720195.1 Nocardia sp. NPDC058497
CCCTCACATTCCAGCTCACGGCGCTACACGCGATGAATATGGGTCTCGTGGGATCGGATATGTGTATAAGACACAGGCCCAGGACGGCAGCTACGAACTGCGCGAGCTGCCCGACGGCAGCACCGAGGTGATCTACGAGCTGACCGTCGACTTGAACATCCCGATGATCGGCATGTTCAAGCGCAAGGCCGAGAAGGTGATCACCGATACGGCCTTGAAGGAACTGAAGAAGCGGGTCGAGGGCTGAGCGCCCCGGGCGGTACCCGCGTCGAACTGTTCGTCGGCAAGGGCGGAGTCGGGAAGACGACGCTGGCCTGCGCGACGGGCATCGCCTACGCCCGCGCCGGGCGGCGGGTGCTGATCGCCTCGCTCGATCAGGCGCATTCGCTCGGCGACGCGCTCGGCTTCCGTTTCCCGCACGATCCGGGCACCGTCACCGGCGTGGCCAGGGTGGCGCCCGGGCTCGAGGTGATCGAGATCGATTCCCTCGCCCTGCTCGAGGACCGCTTCCGTGACGTGGTGCGGATGCTGGCCAGGGGCGGCGGGCACGACCACGGCGTCGACCTGACCGCCATCGACCCGGCCGAACTCACCGGCCTGCCCGGCGTGCAGGAACTGCTGATGCTGGTGGAGATCGCCCAGTACGCCGAGGAGGACGACTGGGACGTCATCGTCGTGGACTGCCCGCCCTCGGCCGACATGCTGCGCATCCTCACCGCCCCGGACACCCTGCTCAACTATGTGGAGCGCCTGTGGCCCCGGCATACCCGCACGATGAGCGCGATCGGCCTCGATCTGCGCAAGGCGGTGCTGGCGGCCACGGTCGAGCGGATCGTCGGCGCGGTCACCCAGGTCCGCGATCTGCTCGCCGACCGCACCCGCACCAGCGCGCGGCTGATCACCGGCCCCGAACAGGTCGCCGTCGCCGAGGCGCGGCGGGTGCGCTCGGCGGCCGCGCTGCTCGGCCTGCGCCTGGACGCGGTGGTGGTGAACAAGGTGCTGGCGCCGGTCCCGCCGCCCGGCGACAACGCCCATCCGGCCGTGCACTGGTATCTCAACCGCCGTGCCGAGCAGCTCGAGGTGGTCGCGCGGCTGCACGAGCAGCTCACCGACGTCCCGATCCTGCTCGCCCAGCACGCGGGCCCCGAACCCGTCGGGGTGAACGCGCTGGTCGCGTTCTCCTATTCGGTCGACACGCTGCCCGGCCCGCACGCTCAGGGCGCGGATTCGGGCGAACCGATGGTTCGATGGGAGTCGGGTTCCGGTGTCGACTCCGTGTACGCGATGCGGATTCGGCTACCGGTTGTCGATCCCGGCACCTTGCGGCTGGGCCGAGTGGAGGACGATCTGATCGTGGGAGCCGACGGGGTGCGCACACGCGTACGGCTCGCGCCGGTGCTGCAACGCTGCACGGTGGCGGGCGCCGAACTCGACGACGGTCACCTCGTGGTCCGCTTCCGGCCCGATCCGCAGGTGTGGCCCGCCGATCCGAACTACACGAAGGCCACCGCAGATGAGCAGTGACTCCCAGTCCGGCCCCCACCCCGACGGTTTCGCCGAGTTCACCGAGGAGCTGCGCCTGCTGGCCGAAGTGCTGCTGGCCAGAGTCGAGCCGGTGTTACGCCGCACCGCCGCCGACGGCCAGGCCGATCTGGGCGGCTGCGCCTGGTGCCCGGTCTGCGCGGCCGCCGCCCTGGTGCGCGGCGACCACCACGACGTCGTCGCCGCCCTCGCCGACCACGGCACGTCGATGGTGACCGTGCTGCGCGAAGCGCTCGCCGGTGTCCCCGTCGAGCCGGTGCTGCCGCCCGAGTGGGCCGAACACGCTGCGGGACACCACGATTCGCACAAGGCATGGGGCCACAACGGTGCCGGTGGCCCCAGCACGCCGAACCACCCTGGCGCGCCGTCGGCTCCCGCAGCCACTGCCACGCCCACCGACCCATCGGCAGCCGCGTCCACCGGAACTCACGCCGGATCCTCGACCGGCCCCGGCACACCACACCGCACCAGCGCTGCCCCGGCAGATCACGCGGACGCTCCGTCGACCGACCGAGCCACCGCAACCGCGCCACGGCCCGACAACCCCGACACCGCGGGCCGGTCCCGCCTGCGCTGGGGCTCCGCGCGTCCCGACCAGTCCGCGACGCCCCGCCCTCGCCGGGTCGACGAATACGCGGCGCCCCGCCAGCAGGGCGCTCCGGCCGGAAGTCCGGCGCGCCCACACGTGCCGACCGATCCTGGAACCGCCACCGGCACCGGCCTGTTCGCGGCACCGGCCGAGGACGCCGACCACCGCCGCGACGATCGGCCACGCACCACCCGCGCGCCACGCTCGCGTTATGTCGACATTCCGGTGACGATCCGGGGATGACCCAGCGGATCGACCGTCAACACCTGCTCACCGTCGGCATCGACGTCGGCGGCACGAACATCCGCGCCTCGGTCGTCGACGCCGAGGGTGAGGTGCTCGACAGCGTGCAGGCCCCGACCCCGCATTCGGCGCGCGCGCTCGAGGACGCCATCGACCGCTCGGTGCGCGAGCTGGCGCGCAGGCATCCGATCGCCGCGGTCGGCCTCGCGGTCGCCGGCTTCATCTCCGACGACCGCTCGACCGTCCTGTTCGCCCCGCACCTGCCCTGGCAGGATGCCCCGGTCGCGCGACGGCTCTCCGCGCGGCTCGGCCTGCCGGTGATCCTGGAACACGACGCCAACGCCGCGGGCTGGGCCGAATACCATTTCGGCGCCGCCGCGGGCGGGCACACCGTGGTCCTCGTCGCCATCGGCACCGGCATCGGTGCCGCCCTGCTCATCGACGGTCAGCTCTACCGCGGCAGCCACGGCGTCGCCCCCGAGCTCGGCCACCTCCAGGTCGTGCCGGAGGGCCGGGCCTGCGCCTGCGGCAAGCGCGGCTGCTGGGAGCGCTACTGCAGTGGAACGGCATTGGCCGACACCGCGATCGAGCTGCTGGCGACCGACCCGGTGCGCTCGGTGCTGGCCCGCGACGTGATCCACGATCCCGGCTCGCTGACCGGACGCCGGGTGGCGGGCGCGGCCCAGGACGGCGACCCGCTCGCGGTCAGGGTGATGGCCGACTTCGCGCGCTGGCTCGGGCTCGGCCTCGCCTTCGTCAGCGACATCTTCGACCCCGATCTTGTCGTGATCGCCGGCGGCGTGAGCAGTTCGGCGCCGCTGTTCCTCGACGAGGCGCGCGAGCACTACGCGAGCGCGGTCACCGGCGCAGGGCACCGGCCGCTGGCGCGGCTGCGTACCACCCAGCTCGGCGAGGCCGCCGGCATGATCGGCGCGGCGGAATTGGCCAGGGCGGCGGTCGGCGCGCCGGTCGCGGGCCGGAGCGGGAGATGAGCGTCACAACACTGTGACCTGGCTACCGTCCTGGGTTGGTTGTGACCTGCGACCAGCGGTAAAGTCGGTTTCCGACGAGGCTGCACCCCACGATCCCGGTCCCGAAGAAAGGACGCCATGTTCTACTGGCTGCTCAAGTTCGTTCTCGTGGGACCGCTCATGCATCTGTACAACCGGCCCGAAGTCGAGGGTATCGAGAACATCCCGACCGACGGCCCGGCGATCATGGCGGGCAATCACCTCTCCTTCTCCGACTGGCTGTTCGCGCCGCTGCTATCCCCGCGGCGGATCAGCTACCTCGCCAAGGCGGAGTACTTCACCACCCCCGGCTTCAAGGGCCGTCTGCAGAAGTTCTTCTTCAGCGGCACCGGCCAGTACCCGATCGACCGTAGCGGCGCCTCCGCCGCCGAGGACGCGCTCAACGCGGCCCGCAAGCTGCTCGACGAGGGCCGCCTGGTCGGCCTGTACCCGGAGGGCACCCGCTCCCCCGACGGTCGCCTGTACAAGGGCAAGACCGGCATGGCGCGCCTGGCCCTCGAGACCGGCGTCCCGGTCATCCCCGTCGCGGTCATCGGCACCGACAAGGTGAGCCCGCCCGGACCGTTCAAGTGGCGTCGGCACAAGGTCGTCCTCAAGTTCGGTGCGCCCCTGGATTTCTCGCGCTACGAGGGCATGAGCGGCAACCGTTTCGTCGAGCGCGCCGTCACCGACGAGGTGATGTACGAGCTGATGCGCCTCACCGGCCAGGAATACGTCGACGTCTACGCGCACAGCCTCAAGAAGGGCGTCGCCCCCACCGATCGCCAGCTCGACGCCACCCGCATCCCGGACACCGCCGCCAGCTGACCCGTAATCCGGTACGCCGCGGCGCCATGAGCTGACTCACAGCACCGGCCGACGGCAAGCGGATCGGAAACGCCCTCCGCCCCACTGCTCGCAAGTTCAAGCAAATTCAGGCCGCGGCCCGTGTCGGTGGTGGCGAGGTAGAAACCCAATTGTTAACCCCCCGGGTGCAACCCCGCGGCGAGGGG
>NZ_JBHXMY010000238.1:4407-8542 GCF_042720195.1 Nocardia sp. NPDC058497
ATCCTCTCACACACCCCCCGCCCCCACCCCCCCCTCACCCACCCCCCCCCCCCCCAGACTGCTCGCATGTTCAAGCAAATGCTGGCCGCGGCCGGTGTCGGTGGTGCCGAGGTCGAAACCGAATTGTTCACGCCCGGTGTGCAACCCGGCGGACTCGTCGAGGGTGTGATCCGGTTGCGCGGCGGCCGTGTCGACCAGGCGATCGGACACGTGGCGGTCGAGTTCATCACCCGCGTGGAGCGGGAGTATTCCGACGGCGAGGAGCGCATCGCCGACCTGGGCTTCGGCCGGGTCGGTGTCGCCGGGCCATTCACCCTGATCGCCGGCACGGTGGCCGAATTGCGTTTCGCCGCACCGGTTCCGTTCGAGACACCGATCACCTTCTTCGACGGCCACCACCTGCCGGGTGCCGCGGTCGCGCTGCGCACCGTCGTCGACATCCACGGCGCCGTCGACGCCACTGACACCGATCCGATCGGGATCGGGGCGCTGCCCGCCCAGCACGTCGTGCTCGATGCCGTGCGGCGCATGGGTTTCGGGCTGCTCCGCACCGATGTGGAGGCAGGCCGGATCGCCCGCACGCCGCAGCGGCTGCCGTTCTATCAGGAGATCGAGTTCGGCCGCTCGCACCACTTTCCGCGGGTCAACCAGCTCGAGCTCACCTTCGTCGCCGCGGAGCAGGGCATGAGCGTCGTGCTCGAGGCCGATATCGAGGGTGGCTGGTTCCGGGAGGACCGCGACGGGATCGGGATGTTCTGGGTCGACTACTCGCGCCTGGCCGCGCAGGACTGGACCGCCGAGATCCACCGCACCCTGGGAGGGATCGGCGCACTCGGCTGAGAGGCCGTAAGCCCACCGGGTCCACCCGGCCGCTTGGTAGCCTCTTGCGAGGCACTGAGCCGACGGGTGGGCAGTCACAGCAGTGGCGGGCGTCGGTGGACAGCGAGGTGGACATGGCCGGACGGGACGCAGAGGGCCGGGTGATGCCGTTCGCTCGCCGCGCGACATCGCCCGATGATCGGCGGATCGGTAATCCGCCCACCGGTAAGGTCGCCCGCAGCGCCCGGCTCGCCGCGGTGCCCGTCGCCTATGCGGGGCGACGCATCGCCGGACTCGGCAAGCGTGCCGTCGGCCGCAATGCCGAGGACGTGGAACGCGATATCCGCACCAGGACCGCCGAGCATCTGTTCCAGGTACTCGGCGAATTGAAAGGCTGCGTCGCGAAACTGGGCCAGCTGCTCGGCCTGCTCGAACTGGGCCTGGCCCCCGACCTGGCCGAGCCGTATCGCCAAGCCCTTGCGCGCCTGCACGATTCGGCCCCCGCCATGCTGCCCGGCGCCGTCCACGCCGAGCTGGCCGCGCATCTCGGCGACGACTGGCGCTCGCTGTTCCTCGACTTCGACGACCGCGCGGCGGCAGCGGCCTCGGTGGGCCAGGTCCATCGCGCACACTGGCACGACGGCACGCCGGTGGCCGTGAAGGTGATGTACCCCGGCGCCCGCCGTGCCGTCCTGGCCGACCTGCAGGCCCTGCGCCGCGCCACCCCGCTGTTCACCGCGCTGCTGCCCGGCGCCGACACCCGCCCGGTGATCGAGGCGCTGTGCGACGAGATCCACGCCGAACTCGACTACGCCAGGGAAGCGGCCAACCAGCGTGCGTTCGCCCTCGCCTTCGAGGGCGATCCGGACGTGGTGGTCAGCCGCGTGATCGCCCAGCGCGGCGACGTCCTGGTCACCGAATGGCTCGACGGCGCCCCGCTGACCCGGCTGATCGCCCGCGGCGAGGCCGCCGAACTCGACCGGCTCGGCGTGCTGATCCTGCGCTTCCTGTTCTCCGCACCGGCCCGCGCCGCCCTCGTCTACGGCGACCCGCATCCCGGCAACTTCCTGCGCATGCCCGACGGCCGTCTCGGCGTCGTCGACTTCGGCGCGTGCACCCCGTGGCCCGCCGCCTTCCTCGACGTCGCCGGTGACGTGTGCGCGGCCGTGATCGCCGACTCCCCGGCCGATCTCGAGGCCGCCATCCGCCGCCACGGTTTCGTCGCCCCCGGCCGCGAACTCGACATCGCCACCGTCGCCGCCCGCCTGCAACCCGTCCGCGACGCCCTGCTGGCCCCCACCTACCCGCTCTCGGCCGACTGGCTGCGCGAGCAGGTCCGCCTGGCCACCGACCTGCGCCTGTCGAACATCTTGCGCCAGTTGACGATGCCGCCCGACCACACCCCGATCCTGCGTTCCTTCCTCGGCGGCGTCGCGGTCCTGTGCCAGCTCCAGACCGAGGTGCCGCTGCGCGCGGAATGCACCCGCTGGTACCCCGAAACCGCAGCCGCCGTTGGCCTGTGAACCGTGGTGCACCGGGACCTTCCGCGCACGCCGATGGGGGCGCTACCCGACGACTCGCCTCGGCGAGGAGCGCGGTGTCCCGTCGAGACTTCTCTGCGCCATCACGACCCGTGCGGGTGAGAGTGGTCTATAGATCTGCCTCACCCGCACGACTCGCCTCTCCACCCTGCGTCGGCGCCCAGTCGCGGATCGCGGCGACGAACTCCTCGGGCGCGTCGGACTCCACGTAGGTTCCGGCTCCCTCGACGATCACGGTCTTGTGTTCGGGGAAGGTGGCTTCCAGACGGTCGCGCTCCTGGGGGCGGAAGGCGATGTCAGCGTCACCCCACACGATCAGCGTCGGCAGGTGGGCGAGGTCCGCAAGCCCGGCCTCGACCTCGACGAAGAAGTCCCGGCTGGCGAGGGTCCTGCCCGGGAGTACTGCGGAGGCCTGGCGCCGCTCGGGGGTGTCCAGCGCCCGGCGGTAGTGGGTCATCTCGGCTGCGGTCAGCTTCCGCCTTCGGTGGCCTGTGGGGATGAAGGTGTTGACGAGGAGGTTGAGCCGCCGGACCAGGAAGCGGCCCGGAGGTCCGCCGATGATGCGAGAGAAGGCCTCGAAGTGCAGGACGCCGTTGACCGGCCAGGCCCAGGTGTTGGCGAGCACCAGCCGATCGAAGACGCCTGGCCGCCGCTGCGCCGCCGCCAGGCCGATCAGGCCGCCCCAGTCCTGCCCGACCAGAGTGATCTGCTCGAGGTCGAGTGCGTCGACAAACGCGGTGACCACCTCTGCGTGCTCCTCGGGCAGGTACCGGTAGCCGGTCCTCGGCGTGGACAGCCCGAACCCCGGGTAATCGAGGGCGATACACCGGAAGTCGTCGCGCAGCGCGCGGATCACGTCGCGCCAGAGGAACGACCAGGTCGGGTTGCCGTGCAGGAACAGCAGTGTGGGACCCGACCCCTCATCGACGTAATGCACGGTGTGCCCGTCGATATCGACGAAGCGGCTCTCGAACGGGAACAGGTCGTCGTCGACCCATGCGGGCCGCACACTCTCGGTGATATCGGCCATGGCGGCCCCCTCTCGGCTCGAACCTGCGATAGACTTGAGTTTCTCAAGCACGCTGTAAATAGTCAAGCACCAAGGAATACGATGCGTAGTTACGGCCAGTACTGCGGGCTCGCCCGGTCACTCGAGGTCGTCGGCGACCGATGGAACCTGCTCATCGTCCGCCAGCTCCTCATCGCCCCCGCCCGCTACCGGGACCTGATCGACGGCCTCCCCGGAATCGCGACCAACCTGCTCGCCGACCGGCTCCGCGACCTCGAAGCCTCGGGCGTGGTCGAACGGCGACTGGCCGGCGAAGGCAACGTGGTCGAGTACGCCCTGACGCCGTGGGGCGCCGAGCTGCGTGAGCCGATCGAGAGCCTGATCCGCTGGTCCACTCCGCTGATGGTCCGCGGCCCCGAGGGCGACTCCTTCCGCCCCGGGTGGCTCGCCCTGGCCGTCCCCGCCCTGCTCGGCGCCCGGGTCGAGGCGCGCCCCTCGGCGACGGTCGGCCTCGAAATCGGCGACGAGCCCTTGCAGCTCCGCGCTACGGAATCCGGCTTCGAAGTCGGCCCGCATGACGGCCGCGACCTCGACGCCACCGTCCGCGCCGAGCCCGCCTACATCCTCGGCCTTGCCGCCGGCGCCGTCACCCTCAGCGACGCTCGCGCGCTCGGCCTGGTCGAGATCGACGGCGACGAGTCCCTCGTCCGCACCGTCTTCGCCGCCTGACGGGCCAATCCCTCAGGCGCGCGGTGTCCGAGCCACG
>NZ_JBHXMY010000239.1:0-8527 GCF_042720195.1 Nocardia sp. NPDC058497
TTCCGGTCCGGTGAGGTGCCCGTGCTGGTGGTCAGCAAGGTGGCCAACTTCTCCATCGATCTGCCGGAAGCGTCTGTGGCGGTGCAGGTTTCGGGCACGTTCGGTTCGCGGCAGGAGGAGGCGCAGCGCCTCGGTAGACTGTTACGGCCGAAACAGGATGGGGGACAGGCGCATTTCTATTCCGTGGTCGCCCGCGACACCCTCGACGCCGAGTACGCCGCGCATCGGCAGCGGTTCCTCGCCGAGCAGGGGTACGCGTACCGCATCACCGACGCCGACGATCTGCTCGGACCGCCGATCGGTGACGGCGCGTAGCGCTGATCGGCAGGTCGGATCGCGGTACCGTGCGGTGAAGTCCCCGGCAGATAAGTGGAGGCAACTCCTCCGCAACTTGTGCTAGGAAGGAACCGTGCGCCGCTTCGAATTCGTGGTCGACCGTGAGCACGCTCATGCGGTCAACGAGACGTTCACCGGGTTACGCAGGATGCGCGTGGTCGCACTGCTGGTCGCCGGGCTCGCCGTCGCGGCCACGGCCGCGCTGCTGTGGAGCGGTCAGGCGTGGGGTTACCTGCTCGCGGTGGTGTGCGTCCTCGTCGCGGCGATCGCGCTGTGGGTCGCGCTGTGGACTCCGCACCGCTCCAGTATCGAAAAGCTGTACCAGGACGGCGCTTTGGTGCCCGCCGTGGTCACCGAGATCGAGGGGTCCGGCATCGTGCTGCTCGCCCTCGTCGACGTCGCCGAGCCCGCGGCGGCCACGCGCAGCTGGGCGCTGATCACCCGCAAGGTGCGCACGCTGCCCGGTCACGCGCCGGAGCCGGGTGAGCGGGTGCCCGCCGTCGCGGTCCGCACCGACAGCGCGCCGCGGCAGGTGGGCGAGCGCTGGCAGCTGGTCACCGCCATGCCGATCGCCTGGGGCACCCGCGACAGCGCGGTGATCGAGCGGGCCCGCGGCGAGATCACCGAGGTCGAATGGCAGTTGCTCACCGCGAACCTGGCGCTGGCCGCGCGGGTGCGGCGCACGGCGACCAAGCGCCTGCTGCTCGACCCGCAGCAGCTGCCCGGCGACCTGGGCTAGGAGTCTCGCGGCGCGGCTGGGACGATGGACTGTGTCCGCGGGGCTCGATCCGGCGAAAGGTGTCTGTCCAGATGCGATGGTCGGCCTCCATCTGCGCGATCCTGGCGATACTGACGCTCGGTATCCGCCCGGTCGACGCGGATCCGGGGCTGATCGGGGCGGCGGGGCTGGGTGACCCCTACTACCCGCTGGACGGCAACGGCGGCTACGACGTCGACCACTACGAGCTGACGCTCGACTACGACCCGGCCATGTCCTTCCTGCGCGGCACCGCGCGCATCGATGCCGGCGCGACCCAGCCGCTGGCGCAGTTCAACCTCGACTACCGCGGCCCCGAGGTGCTGATGGTGACGGTGAACGGGCAGCCCGCGGCGTTCACCCGCGACGGCGACCGTGAACTGGTCGTCACCCCGCTGCTGCCGCTGCCGCCCGGCCTGCCGATGCGGATCGTCGTCGACTACGCCGGTCAGCCCGCCGACACCGCGGGCGAGGGCTGGACCTACGCGCCCAGCGGCGGCGCGTTCGCCGTCGGCCAGCCGCACAGCGCGAGCACCTGGTATCCGCTCAACGACACGCCACTGGACAAGGCGACATTCACCCTGCATGCCTCGGTGCCCGCCGACTGGGAGGTGATGTCGACCGGCGACCGCACCGTGCACGAGGTGCGCGACGGCAGGCTCGTCACCACCTGGGAGACCAGGTCGCCCGTCCTCGGGTACCTGACCACGATCGCGGTCGACCACTTCACCTTCCTCGAACAGCGACGGGCGAACGGCACCCCGGTGCTGAGCGCCTTCGCGCCGGAGTCCGAGGGCAATCGCGAGGACGAGCAGCGCCTGCCGGAAATCCTCGACTTCCTCGAAAACCTCTACGGCCCTTATCCATTCGACGTCGCGGGTGGCATCTACGTCGACGCCGTGATCCCGTTCTCGCTGGAAACCCAGACCCGCCCCACCTACGCGCCGTGGGCCGACCTGGACACCGTGGTGCACGAGCTGGCCCACCAGTGGTGGGGCGACACCATGTCGGTGAAGCAGTGGTCCGACATCTGCCTCAACGAATGCTTCGCCAGCTACACCGCCGAGTACCTCTGGCTCGAGCGGGTCGAGCAGGCCGACGTCGACACCAAATACCGCGAGACGATCGCGAAATTCCGTGACGATCCCGAGTTCTGGGAGATCGCGCTCGCGAATCCGGGCGTCGGCAACGAGTTCACCTCGGTCTACTACCGCGGCCCGCTGTTCCTGCACGCGCTGCGCAAACTGCTCGGCGAGGACGTGTTCTTCACGGCCATCCGCGATTTCGTGACCGCGCGCCGCGACGGCCATGCCTCGATGCCGGAATTCCGGGAGTTCCTGCAGAGCCGGACCTCCATGCCGCTCGGTGAATTCCTGGGCGAGTGGCTGGATTCGACATCGCCGCCGCAGGAGGCATTCCTGTACCCGGGCACGCTGGGCGGCTGAATCGCGGCGGGCTTTACCTGAAGTGCACTCGAGCTTCTAGCCTAGGTTGTACTGCGTCAAACCGAGGCTAGGAGAAGCGATGACGATCGATGCGGCAGTGCGGGTGCTGGAGCGGTATGAAGGGGCGTTCAACTCCAACGACGCCGATGGCATGAACGCATTGTTCTGGGAGGACAGCACTTTCGTGAACTTCAGTGGCAGTGTGGCCACCGGCCGGGACGAACTGCTGACCAAACAACGTTTCGTGTTCGGCGCGAACGGGCCACTGCACAACGTGAACGTGCACTACCACCTCGAGCAGACTATCGAGTTGGCACCGGCATTCGTGCAGGTCGTCGCGCGGCAACGCACACGAGGTAGCGATGATTCGGCGCGGGACCCGATGCACGGTGTGATCATCCTGACGCTCGAGCAGCGGGCGAGCGAATGGCGTATCCGCACCGGGCAGAACACCCCGGTGAGTATCGGGTAGCGGGTGGAGCGCCTGGGACGGTCAGGCGCACAAGACGCGGGTGGCGGGAACGACGTCACCGATCCAGCGGCGAAGCTGGGTATCGTCGGCGGATTCCGGCCAGTACACGAAGGTGTCGAAGCCGGTTTCCGTGGCGAGATCGACCAGAATGCGCGCCCAGCCCGCGGCGTCGGTGCGGATCGGTTCCTCGCCGCGCAAGGTGACCGGCCCCGGAGTATCGGTGATCGTTCCGACGAGTTGCGCCATCCGGGTGATGTCGGCCGGGTTACGTCCCGCGTCGATCGCGGCGGCGGAGATGATGTCCTGTGTCGCCTGCCATTTCTCGTACGGTAGGTAGTGCGGGATGGGCGCGGCCCACCCGTCGGCGATCCGTCCGGTGAGGGCGTTGGCCTTCGGGCCGACGCTGCCGAACCAGATCCCGACGGGATGCGCGGGCGCGGGTCCGGACTGCACGCCCTGCACGGTGTAGTGCGTGCCTTCGACTTTCGCCTTCGTCCCCGGCCGCCACATCGCTCGGATGATCGCGGTGGCTTCCTCGAGCGCCCGCAGCGCTTCGGGATTCGACCGCACCGGTCCGCCCATGGTGCCGATCGCCGGCCAGAACGCGCCCGCTCCCAGCGCGAGTTCAAATCGCCCGCCGCTGAGCAGATCCAAGGTCGCGGCCTGCTTCCCGAGCATCGCGGGCCCGCGCAGCGGCAGGCTGGCCACATCCGGAAACACCCGCAGCCGTTCGGTTTCCGCCAGCACCGTGGCGATCACCGCGAACGTATCGGCCAGCCCGCCCGAGTACGGATGATCCTGGATGCCGAGCAGATCCAGGCCTTCCCGGTCCGCCACCTCGGCCATCGCGCGTAGCTGCGGGAGCTCGGTCGCCGTCGGCGCCAACTGAATACCGAATCGTAGGTCCACACCGCGATCATGCCAGCTCCGTCAGCGCACCTTCAGCCAGTCCGCGAGCGGTTGACTATTCCTCTTCCATGCGGGCGCGGGCGCGGTCTGCCCATCGCTGCATTCGCTCGAATTGGCTACGTGCGGAGGTCAATTCGCCGCGCGCCCGATGCTCGGCGGTACGGGCGAAGTGGCGCTGCTGTTCGGCGTGCTCGAGTTCGGTGCGCAACTCGTCGATGCGGGACTCGATGGCATCGAGGTCGGTTTTCGATTGCGCGGCAGCTGCTTCCGCCTCGTCCCGAGCCGAGCGGGCTGTCCCGAGCGCGGATTCGGCGTCGTCGAGTTCCTGCTTCGCCTCGGCGCGGCGTGCGGCCTCGGCGTCCTCCGGTGACTTGCCGGATCGGCGGGTGCTCGCGCGCTTCGCCGGCGCGGCGGCCTTGCCGCCGGTGATCGCGACCAGCCCGGCCGGGCCGAAGCCGTCGTAGGTGACGGTGGCGGGCAGGACACCCGCGCGGATCTGATCGGCGACGTCGGGATCGGCCAGCGCTGCGGTGAGGGTCTGGCCGACCTCGCGCAGCACCTGTTCGCTCGCGGGCCGGTCGTGCTCGGCGGCCAGCTCGCCCGCCCGCTTGGTCATCGCGTTGACCACCTGCTGGCGTTGCGCGCCGAGCGCGCGGAGTTTGTCGCCGGAGAGCTGGCGCTGCGCCGAACGCAGGGCGTCACCGAGGTCGAGCAGCGCCGCGATCTCATTCGGCGCGTGCCGGGCGAGCAGGTTGACAGTCCACGCCGCGACCGTGGGTTTGCGCAGCGCGGTGATGGCCTTGGCCAGGTCGCGGTCGCCGTCGGCGCGCGCCTGGGCGGCCCGCTCGGTGCGGGTCGCCACGAAGTCGCCGGGGTCGAGGCCGTACAGCTCGCCTGCGACATCGTCGAGGGTCATCTTTGTGATCGTAGCCAGGTTCGACGGGGCCGAGCGCGGACGACACCGGCTTGGGTATCGTCACCGGCGGCCATGTATGCCTGAACCGTTCGGTGAGTGAGGTTTTCAGTGATTTTCCCAGGAAAGCGACTGCTGGCGCGGATCGTGTTCGCCCCCGTGGCGACGGTCGCACTGGTCGGGGCTGTTGTCGCCTGCTCGTCGGACAGCGACTCGTCCGCCGGCGCGGTCACCAAGGGCGCCTGCGTCGAGGTCACCGACAACGCGGCCGACGCGATGCAGGCGAGCGTCGGTGACTGCTCGGCGGCGACGTCGAACTACCGGATCGTGCAGGTCGGCGCGGCCCCGCTGACCTGCGCCGTCTCCGACGCCACCTTCAACGGCACCGTCGGCGACACCAAGACCGGCCTCTGCCTGGCCCCCAACTTCGCCCAGGGCAGCTGCTACGCCGACGCGGGCAAGCGCCCCGCCGAGGCCGTAGCCTGCACCGCGCCGGAGGCGACGTTCAAGGTCGTCAAGCGGATCGACGGGGTGGCCGACGAGCTCCAGTGCGGCACCGACGCGACTCAGTTCCGCACGGTCGCCGACCCCAAGACCACGTTCTGCATGGCCAAGCCGTAATCCTGGAGCATCAGTCCAGGAGGGCGACCGACGCGATGCGGTGCAGGGTGAAGTGGCGGGTCGCGCCGGTGACGGGGTCGACGGCGTCCAGTTGGCCGTTGCCGACGCGGATCGGTTCGACCACGCGCTGGCTGGCGACGCCTTGGGCGTCGACGTAGCCGATGTTCACCGGGCGGCCCACCCTGGCGGCCAGTTGGAGCAAGGCCAGGGTGGCCGCGGTGCCGGTGCGGGTGCCGTCGGTGCGCACGGACTGGCCGGTGCGGGCGCCCGCGGCGCGTTCGCCCGCGCGGAGTTCGGTGACCAGCAGGGACAACTGC
This sequence comes from Nocardia sp. NPDC058497, assembly GCF_042720195.1. Lineage (NCBI taxonomy): Bacteria > Bacillati > Actinomycetota > Actinomycetes > Mycobacteriales > Nocardiaceae > Nocardia > Nocardia sp. NPDC058497. Next base: position 5,771 of record NZ_JBHXMY010000239.1, read on the forward strand.
TCGTCGCTCGGGGGGCTCGGGCGGTAGGGCTTGCGGGCCAGGGGGCGCACGGCGATGCGGGCGCCGCGGGGGCGCAGGTCGACGATCGCGCCGGCGGAATCCTCACCGGCCGGGGCGAAACCGGCCGCGCGCAGCTGCTCGAGCAGCTCGCCCAGCGGGGCCAGGGCGATGGCAACGGTCGGCGCGATCGCGCGCAAGGCCAGGGTGTCGGCCACCGGTGCGGCCAGGACCTGGGCGAGCAGGGCCGGGTCGTCGCTGCGCAGGAACGACTGGGCCATACCCGCGCGCAGCTGGCCGTGGCGGCGGGCGACGTCGTCGATGAGGTAGGTCAGCGACTGGGGGACCGGCGTGCGGGAGTGGGTGGCGAACAGGGCGTGCAGTTCGGCGGCGGTCATCCCGGCGTCCAGCGCCCGGCGCACCGAGGCGTCGCCGACCCGGTAGACCGTGGCCGCGCCCGCCGACTCCACATCGGCGACCAGCGCGATCCTGGCGCGGAGTTCGGGGATCAGCGGGCCGGGGGCGATCACCGTCAGGTCGGCTTGGACGAGCACGTGATCGACCGGTTCCGGCAGTGCCGCGGCCATCTCGGCCTCGGCGTCGGCGACGCTGGTCGGCGCGCCGTGCAGCAGGGCCCTGGCGGCGGAGTCGAGCGCGCCGCGGCCGAGCATGCCGATCGTGGCGGCCTCGGCGAGGGTCGCGGTGACCGCGTCGAGGCGGAAGTGCCTGCGCCGCCGCGGCATCCGCCAGGCCAGCAGCTTGCCGATATCGGACGCGGACAGCGCGGAGCCGCTCGGGTACTCGGCGAGCAGGCCGAGGATCGCGTGCCGGTCACGCACGGCGTGCGGGATGCGCAGCTCCGCCGAGAGCGCGGCGATCGGCTTGTCGGCGGCGTCGCGCAGGCCGATCATCCAGGGCATGCGGTCCAGGTCCAGCCACGCTTGCGCCAGTAGTACCCAGCGGGTCGCGGGCGGTGCGTCGAGCCAGGCGTCGGCGGCAGGGGTCGGCGCCCAGAAGTCGTCGGTGGTGTCCAGTTCGGGCGTCGGCTCCGGCAGGCCCTTCTCGACGAGCTTCGCGGCGGCGAGCAACTCCAGCAGCAGGCCGGTGCGCTGCTCGTCGACGCCGGTCTGCTTGGCCAGCCTGCGCAATTCGCGCACGCCGAGTCCGCCCGCGCGCAGGGCGGGGGCGGGCAGGCGGCCCAGCGCGTCGAGCAGATCGGCGCAATCGCGCAGCAGCTCACCGACTTCGCCGGCACCGACCGCGTTCACCTCGGCGGGCGCGTGCTTGGTCAGCGTGGGCTTGGGCGGGGCAAGGGCGTGCGGGTCGGTGACCGGTTCGCCGCGCAGCACCTGACCGACCGTCACCGGCAGCTCGACCGTCTCGTCGTCGATCCGGTGCAGCAGCCGGGCATCCAGCAGGCGCGGCACCGGACGGTCGGCGGGCGTGCCGGGCGCGGCGTCCCTGGTGCGGCCTCGGGGTCCCGTGGTGGCCAGCTTCTCCAGCAGCGCCCGTTCGGCCGGACTCGCCTGCGCCAGCGCGGTGGTGACCTCGGGCTCGGTGAGCGCGTCCGGCAGCGCTGTCGTCGCGCCCAGGGGCCAGGGGAGAGCCTCGGCGGCGCTGGGCGTCAGGTGCAGGCCGTCGCCGGTCTGCCAGACCAGCGCGCGGTCGAGCAGGCGGGTCAGTGCGGCGGTGAACGCGGTCTTGGTGACGCGGTCCTTCAGCTGCGCGTGCAGGGTGGTCTTGGATAGCGGCGTGATCGCGGTGCCGATGGTGCGCGCGTCCTCGTTGGCTGTGAGCGCCTCGATGATCGCGAACTCGAGCGTGTCGAGGTCGTCGGCGGCGCGCAGCACCGAGGCCCGCTGCTGGGCGCGCACCGCGAGCACCGACATCGAGGCAGGCAGCGGCACCGCCAGATCGGGCCGCAACTGCAGCAGTTTCACCAGCTGGGCGTCGGTACGCGCACCGAGCCAATCGGCTAGGGAGTCCGTCGCGATCATCCGATCCAGCCTACTTCGTGGGTATGCCAGAATGAGCCCGTGGTGAACAAATCGAAGAAACCCTACGTCGACAACGGCTGGCCGCAGGTGGCCGACGGCGAGCACGCCGTGACCGAACTGTCGGCGACCCGCGCCGGTAATCTCTCGCCCTTCGGTGAGGACACCGAGTTTCCCGTCCCGGCGGCCAAGCTGCCGTACATCCACCCGCAGACTGTCATCAACCGGGTGTAGTCAGGACGCGAAAGACAAGAGCCCGCATCCCTGGGGGATGCGGGCTCTTGTTGTCTGCGGGGGCGATCAGGAGGGCAGCAGGCCCTTGTTCGCCTCGAAGAAGTCGATCACGGCCGGGTCGAGCTGAGTGCCCTTGGCCGAGTTGAAGAAATCGAGCGCCTGCTGGGGCACGGCGACACCCTGCTGCTGCACGACGGTGAGTGCGCGGTCGACGGCCTGGAAGACTTCCTGGCTCGGATCCTGCACCTGCGGGACAGTGACCTGGGGAGCCCAGCTCGGGGCCGAGGGAGCGATGCGCTCGGTCGGGCCGCTGCTCAGGCCCAGCTTGGATGAGCAGGAGGGCCAAGCGCCCCAACCCTGCGAAGCGAGAACCTTTTCGGCGACCGCGATCTGCTGCTCGCGGCTGGCCTGGTTGGCCGTGGCGGCGTACTCGCCACCACCGTGTGCGTTCCAGGTGGAGGGCGAGAACTGCAGCCCACCCTGGTAGCCGTTGCCGGTGTTGATGCCCCAGTTGCCGCCGGCTTCACACCTG
>NZ_JBHXMY010000240.1:0-5280 GCF_042720195.1 Nocardia sp. NPDC058497
TGCAAACGCAGCTCGTGCAGGAGGCGCCCGCCTCGGTCATGCCGTGCCCGTCGGTGAGCGACTCGATCGGCAGCGCGCCGCCGTCGAGCTGGAACACCTCCATCGGGAGCTGCTCAAAACTCCGTCGGAAATCATCGGAATTTGCGCCGTGTGCGCTCATGGCCATTTCCTTTCCGCGTGGACTTACACGCAGAATTGATCCTGCCAGTACCAAATATGGCCCGCAATGACGATCAGCCGACTACTTCCAGACCAGGCCGCATAGTAATTCCTAGTCCGTTCTGGACTATTGTCCAGCACGTATTCGGCCGATACCGTGACTGCGGGCCTGTCAGCGGAAATTGAGGGGATGATTGGATGCCGGAGATCAGTTCTCCTGAACCGTTGCCGGTCGATCGCCGAGCCGGCTGCCCGTTCGACCCGCCTTCGAAACTTTCCGAGCTGCAAGCATCGGGACCGATTGTGCGCACCGTGCATCAGGACGGCCACGTCGGATGGTTGATAACCAGCCACCGCCTGGCCAGGGAGATGCTCGTAGACGACCGCTTCAGCGCCCGGTCCGACCTCCGGCGCTCCGCCGTCGGCGAATCCAGCGGCGCACTCATGGCACCGCCGCTACCTGGCCAGTTCATCAGCATGGACCGCCCGGAGCACACCCGCTACCGCCGGTTGCTGGCCAAGTACTTCACCAGCAATCGGCTCGAGCAGATGACGCCGTGGATCAACGATCTGGTCGCCGCGCAACTCGACATCCTGGTGCGCGCGGCCACGCCGGCCGATCTGGTCGCCCAGTTCGCCATGCCGATCCCGTCGATGGCCATCTGCGAGTTGCTCGGTGTGCCCGGTAATCACCGCGAACTGGTCCAGCAGATAAACTACGGCTATTCAATGGCCGATTCGGTCGACGAGCGCAACGGCTATATTTCACGCCTCTACGGATATCTTTCCCAGCTGATCAAATACAAACGACTGTCAGCCGGATCCGACTTGCTCGTCGAAATAATCGCCGACAATCCCGAACTCACCGACGAAGAACTACTCCAGCTCACCCTCGGACTCGTACTCGGCGGACACGAAACCACCGCAAATATGATTTCACTGGGCGTTTTCGCATTACTGGAGCACCCGGACCAGCTCCACGCGATGATCGCGGATCCGGCCAACGACCACACCGCCGTCAGCGAATTGCTCCGGTATCTGACCGTGACGCATATCGGACTCCCCTATCGGGCCGCGCTGGAGGATGTCGACCTCGGCGGAGCAGAAGTACGCAAAGGCGATACTGTCACCGTCGCGCTGCCGGCCGCCAACCGCGATCGGGATGCTTTCACCACGCCGGACGAATTGGATGTCCGCCGCACCGCGGCCCGTGGTCACCTCGCGTTCGGACACGGCGCGCACCGCTGCCTCGGCCAGCATCTCGCCGAGCTCGAACTGCGAATCGCCTACCGGCAACTCTTCGAGAGGCTGCCGAGCCTACGACTCGCGGTGGATGCCACCCAGGTACCGATGCGAACCTTCGCGACGATCTACGGGCCGCGCACACTGCCCGTCACCTGGGACGCCGGCACTACCGGACCACAGGAACTCCCGAGCGAGGTCGCTTCGTGAAGCTCGCGACGGGCGGGCACGTCGAAGCTCCGGTGGTGTTGAGAGTCGCCGGGCTCCCCGCATCCCATCTGCATCGGCTCCGGTTCACCCGCACCTGCGCTGAAGTCGACGCGATACTCGCGCACCTGGACGAACTGGAACTGACGGGCGCGTCGATCGCCGATGCCCTGTATCCGGTGATCGGGGGACTCGACGGTGTGCGGAAGTCCCGGGTAGTCGGGCTGCGCCGCGCGGTCTTCCAAGGACGCCGGCCAAGCACGCACGAGTGGAACGGCGACATCGCCGCAGGCCTGCCGACCGAGCTCGCTGCGCGCATAGAACAGTGGGTGGCCTCGCGTGAGCAGCTGAAACAAGCGCGCATCGATCTGGCATCGACGCTGGCCGCCGAATCGCGAGCCCATCTCGGGCTGCTCAAAAGCAGCGTGGGCGAACAGATGTTCGTGCGCGCACTGTCGCGTTCGAGCCCCGTGCTGTCGGCGGAGTTGGACAAGTGGCTCACCGACGATCGCACCCCGAAGTCTCGTGTCGTCTTGCAGCTGATCCGCTACCTCTCGCGAGCGGTAGCGAAAACGAGCCCGTACAGCACCTATACCTACAGCGGCCTCGGGAGCTGGCGCGACGATGACATCCCGATCCACTTCACTACCCGCTCGCCACACGTGACCGGCAGGACCGAACTCAACGGTCTCGCCGTGCAATGGATCGTCAGGGCGCTCGTGCAACGAACGGGGCGGAGCGAAACGCTTCCCCTGCGATTGAACCCCAGCCTCACGCTGACCGACGGCGTGTACACATTCCTCGGCTCGCCACCCGGAGAATCCCTTGTTTCCGTGCCGGCGAACGAGGTTATGCGCGCCGGCGTCGCCGCGTTCGACGGTCGGAGATCGATATCGGCCGAGGAGTTTCTCACCTATCTGTCCGAATCGCTCGGAGACGGCGAGGAAGCACGGCAACGCCTGCGAGACCTCCTCGCTATCGGCGTCCTGGAACAGCCGATGCCCATTCCGGACATGTCGGATGATCCGTTCGGACAGCTGGCGCGGTGGCTCGACCGAGACGGGAGCGAGACCGCCACGCATCTCGCCACGCTGGCAGCAGGTGTGAGCAGAAAGGTCGGCTCGACCCCACCGGTCGAAGACCTGGCCGCATTCCGCGGATACTGCGCCGATCTGGTCGCCGAACTGCGCGCACTCGGTACCGCGGCCGGTCTACCCGGCGACTTCGCCGATGACGCGACGACCCTCGTACACGACAACGCGGTGGTCGAGGAACCCCTCGCCCACCTCGGCGGCGAGGCGTGGCGGCCGGCGCTGGAGGACCTGGATGTCGTGCGGTCCGTCCTGCCCGTACTCGACCCGGCGCTGCCCCTGCGACTTGTGGTCGCCGAGTTCTTCGAACGCGGCTGGGGCTCGACGGCGAAAGTTCCGTTCCTCAGCTTCCATCGATCGATCGCGGCGACGCTGGCGATGGCCGCGCGCGGCCAGGGAGATGCCCTCGGACAGGAGATTCGCGGACTGATCGGTGCGCAGGCATCGCCGCTGCCCAACCTCGAGGCCAGTGTGGTGCCGCGAGTTCGGGAGCTCGGCCGCATCCAGACAACGCTGCGCGCGACCTTCGCCGGCGTGGCATCCGAGCACACCGTCCGCCGGGCACAGCCGGATGACATTCGACAGCTGATCGCCGCGGCGCCGGTCTGGTGTCAGCGCACACCGAGTTCGATCGGATGCTATCTCCAGGTTCTGACCGACGGACCGCTCCGGCTCGTCGTGAACGCCATTCACGGCGGCCACGGCCGCGGGCGCGCCCGCCTGCAGGCGATCATGGGCCGGGCGTACACCGGTACAGAGGTACCGAGCACACCGGTACGCCACTCGGAGACAACCCTGGCCGAACTCGGTGGGATGTTCGGTTTCACTCCTAACATCCGGGTCCAGAGCACCGTGGCCGAGATCGAATACCCTTTCACGGCCAGTGCCCGCCCTGAACGCGATCAAATCCCGCTGGGAGACCTGGTGGTCGGCATGGACACCGGCACCGGGATGCTCACGGTGTCGCGCGCATCGGGCGAACCCGTTCACCCCTTGCACCTGGGCATGATGGCCGACGGACTGCTGCCGCCCGCCGCGCGGCTACTGGTTCAGCTGTTCGGGGAGTCCTACTACATCCATCCGAGCCAGCCCGTGCTCGTTGCGCCGCAGTCGATGGTGATTCCGGACCAGGTCATGCTCCAGCCCAGGTTGGAGATCGGCGACGTAGTTCTGCAGCGAGCGCGCTGGGTGGCCCCCGCGCAACTGGTTCCGAGCAGGTCAGCCGGAACCACGGATTCGGAGTACCTGGTCGAGATCGTGGCTTGGCTGCGTACCAACGGGATTCCGATGACCTGCTTCGTCCGGAAGTGGTCCGCCGACCTCCGCACCACCTCGGGCCGGATCGAGGGGTGGGTGGCGGACAAGTCGCGCAAGCCGGTCTACGTCGACTTCGCGAACTGGTTCCTCGTCGAGGTCTTCGAACGGATGACGCATGCTCCGGGACCGGTGGTGATCTTCGAAGAGGCGCTTCCGGAAGTGGGCGAGTCGCCGGGACCGGACCTGGCGGACCCCGCCGTGGTCGAGCTTCTTCTCGAACTGTCCGGACAGGAGATCACCTATGGTGAATGAGGTTGTCACCGAGCGTGATTGGATCAGCGCGCATGCGTTCTACCACGGGGACATCGACCGGTTGGTCGGTGATGTCGTCGCGCCTTTGCGGGCCCGATTCGACAGCGAAAACCAAGTCACCAGTAGCTTCTTCCTCCGGTATTGGGACGGCGGGCCGCACCTGCGCCTGCGCGTGCTGCCTGCGGCCCGGAGCGAGCGAGCGGGGGTGGAGGCGGCGATCGCCGACGCTTTCAGCGGGTTCTTCGAACGGTCGCCCGCCGCGGACGTTCTCACGGCGGCGGACTACGCGCGAATGGCGCCGCGGCTGGCCGCGGGCGAAGGTTTGACGAAGTACCACACCGAGTTGTGCGCCAACAACACTCTGGTGTTCAGCACCTATCGTCGTGAGCACGACCGCTACGGTGACGGCGCCACGATTCAGGCCGTCGAGCACCACTTCGCCGAATCGAGCACGGTCGCCGAGCTCCTGATCGAGAGTGCCGCCGGCCGGCGAACCCGGCTGGCGGTGGCGACCGCGGCGATTGTGCTCGGCTGGTACGCGGCGTTCCCCGATCCCGCGGAGCTCGTCGGCAGACTCGTCGCGGCGCCCGGCATCCCGAGCGCCGCCGAGCAGGTGTGGAATCCGCAGTCACTCGCACCGCTGGTGGCGAAGATGCGATCACTCGCCGCCGATACCGGAAGCCGGCATCCGATCGGTCCCCTTCCGGGCTGGGGGCGGAGTGTGGCGGCGCTGGCCGGACGGCTCCGCACGGAGCGGGCCGCGGCGATGCTCCCCGCGCAACCGCTCGGTTGGACGGGCCCCGGCGCGGTTCGTTCGGGGCCGAGTGCTGATCCGGTGCTGACGGTTGTCGACATGTGTATCCACCTGCTGTGCAACCGGATCGGGGTTGGTCCGGTCGCGGAGTCCGCCCTGCGGTCGGCGGCGAGGCAGGGCCACGCGGCCCACAAACCCCCCCACACGGGCCCACCCCGGAAAAATGGAACGCTTGAACACCCCCCCCCGCAAAAAAAC
>NZ_JBHXMY010000240.1:5290-8519 GCF_042720195.1 Nocardia sp. NPDC058497
GCGGCGATCGCGGCGATCGACGACGACATCGCCCGCGATGCGGGACAGCCGATGAAAGGGGCATCGTGACACCACCGGCCCAGGAACTCATCCTGTCGCTTCGGCCCGGAGTCTCACTCGTCGACGATGTGGCGGCCGGCGTGCTGCATCTGCTCCACCGTGGGGTCTGGCGACACAACCAAGCCTTCTCGCATCCCGATGCCGACTACCGCCGCATCCTGCGGGAACTGTCGGCGGATGCGGGAATCTCCTGGCCACGAGCAGACGTGGCCGGCGACGAGAGCGCGTTCATCGAATCACTGGTCGCGGGTGGCTGGCTGACGCTGACAATCCGCTCGGGCGATCAGCCGCAATACACGCTTCGCCCCCTGCGCGATCTTCCCATCGAATGCTTGGACGGCTCGGCCGATCGTGAGCCGAACACGGGCGATGTTCGCTTGTCGAGGTTCGTGGTCGTTCGATCGGAAGGTGACGGCGTTCTCGTCGAATCACCGTTGGCCGCCGCGCAGATCCTCGTCCATCGGCCCGCGGTCGCCGGCTCGGTCGGCGCACTGCTCGCCGGTGCGCCCGCGACGGCCGGTGGCGAATCGCCACCGCGGATCCACGACCGGTTGGTCCGTGACCTGGCGGCCGTCGGCATGCTGGCCAGTGGCACCGGCGAGGACAGCGCGGTAGACGTTCGTCAGTGGGCGCCACAGGATCTCTTGTTCCATCGTCACAGTCGCCAGGGGAACGGCGGGTACGACAACATCGGTTTCGGCCGCACGGGGTGGGGCAAAGCACTGGGCCGGGCCGAGCCGGCACGCCGGGTCCGGCATGCCGGTGCGGTGGTGGCGCTGCCCGATCCCGACATCAAGTCGTTGTGCTCGACGGATATCCCGCTGGCACAGGCGATGGAGGAGCGTCGCTCGCATCGGGATTTCGACGACGACCACCCGATTCGGCTCGAGCAGATCTCCGAACTCCTGTTCCGCTCCGTGCGGGCTCGTTCGGAGTATCTCCTCGACGACACCGAGTGCCTGAGCGTGCCGTATCCGTCCGGTGGAGCGGTGTACGAACTGGAGACCTATCTGGTGGTGCGCACCGCCGACGGCTTGGAACCGGGCTTCTATCACTATGAGCGCCACGACCACCAGCTACGCAGGCTCCCCGGTAGCACCGCACAGGCAGATCAGATACTGCGCACCGCGGCGGCGGCCGGAGCGGTACGCCGACCGCCGCAAGCCGTCATCGTTATCACCGCGCGCTTCGGGCGTCTGCTCCGTACCTACGAGGGTGTGCCGTACGCGTTGATCCTCAAACATGTCGGCGCGCTGTATCAGACCCTGTATCTTGCGGCGACCGCGGCGGGCATCGGCATCTGCGGGCTCGGCGCCGGCGACTCGTCCACGTTCGAGAACGCGGTCGGCTTGGACTTCACCAGCGAGGGCAGCGTAGGAGAACTCATGATCGGAAGTCTCGGCGAGCAGGGGGCAGACAAGTGGGACTGACACTGGACCAGGACGCGTACTTTGCCGAAACCGCCTCCGGGACTTACATTCTCGCGCCTTCTGGGGAGGTGACGATTACCGGCCGCACGCCGTATCGGATGCTGGAAGCGCTGGCGCCACACCTGGACGGTTCGCACACCTTGACCGAAGTATGCGACTGGCTACCCGACGGGCACCGTGACGCGGTGCAGAAACTCGTCAACGGATTGGTCGCGCGGCGAATCGTCCACCTCGACGAATCCAGCGGCGACATCGAGGGCAGCGGCGCGACCCCGCACGGTCTGGAGAACAGGATCCTCGTCGTGGGCGGCCCAGAGTTCTGCCACGCGGTCGCACAGGCGGTTGCCACGGTGGGCGTCGTGTCTGTCGCCTGCGTGAGCACGTCCGCGCCACAAGCAGAACTACCTGATGTCGACTGGACGGTCACGGACAATCCGTGGGAGCCCGCATCGATCGCGACAGCCATCCGGAATTCGAAAGCCACGAACGCGTTCGGGCAGGTCTCGCTGCCCGACGCACCGGGCACGAGTGAATGCTTTCGCGTGTTCCGATCAGCGGGGGTTCCACTGGCTGTCTCGCTCCTCGCGGACTCCGGAATCTGGCTTGCGCGCGATACGCGGGAATCCCCGTCAGAGCACATCGCGTCGGTGTTCCTGCGCGTGCAGTCGACCTCGGTGCGGGACCCGGCCGGGCCAACGACCTCTGCGATGCGGCCCAGCTCCCTGCTCTCCCGCAACATCGCCGCCCAACTGGTGGCCGAGGTGACCAGACACGACGCCGAGTCCCGACTGGCCGCGCGCACCGCGCGGGTCGACCCGGCGACCGGAGCTACCGTACTGGTCAATGCGATCGCGCACCCCTTCGCGTCCAGCCCCGACGGTCCCACCGCCGAAGGTTTCACAGCGCGCGTCACGGAACTTCGAGCTGCCGAGCGGTTGAGCGATGCCGAATTCTCCCAGCGCGCGGCATCGTTGCGTGGTGATGCGATCGGCCTGTTCGGCGATATCGACGAGCACGACTATTCCCAGATACCGCTGCGAATGTGCACCACCCGGGTGTCGGATCCGATGGGTTTGTTGCGCCGGCGCGACCAGCGACAGCTCACCGTCGCCGGTTGGGGACGCGATGTCGCGACCGCCAGGTATCGCACAGCGGCCAGTGCGCTCGAGTCCTATCTGTCGCTCGCTGTCGACCCTCGCCGGCTCGTTACCCGGGGCTGGCCCGCGGAACTACGGGACAATCGTGCGGCGGCATTGGACGCGCTGTGGTCGGGAGCAGTCACGGCGGAGGTATTCGGCTACCACCTGATCGGCGGCGATGTCGTCACCGTCGATGCTCGTACCGTGTTCCCTGTCGTTGATCGCGCCATCGACGTGTATCGAACACCACCCGGTGTGGCATTCGGCTACAGCTGGGACGACGCGGTGCGGACCGGTCTGCTCCGCTATTGCCGCGGTCTCGCGCTGGCCGGCTTGCGGTCCGGCACCGCGACCGCCGTCGCGGTCTCCCCCTCGGAACTCAGGTCGATACCGGAAGCGGAAAAGCTGATCGCCTTGATCAATTTGCTCGGTGCGGATCCGGCTGTCATGGCGATATCCGGTCGAGTCGCCGTGCCGACCTTCGCTTGCCGATTGGGCACGGAGCTGGTGTCGATCCGCGGGGCGGCAGAACCCGCGGGAGCCGAGAGTATCGCGGATGACACCGGCGGTAGACTCATGCCAGAGCCGGTCTGACCGGAC
>NZ_JBHXMY010000241.1:0-567 GCF_042720195.1 Nocardia sp. NPDC058497
TTTGGTGTTGGTAGTACCAGAGATTTTAACCGATGCCTATGGTCGAGGCATGCACGACCGCGCCACCGGAACCGCACTGGTCAACGCGCGCTGAGCCCGCGCGGCGGACCCGACGCGGTCGTACGCTGTGGCCGTGTCACTGAATCCGGCCATGCTGGCCGCGCGTTTCCTGCTCGAACTGATCGCCATCGCCTCGTTCGGGGTGTACGGATGGCGAGCCTTCGATTCCCCCTGGCGATATCTGCTCGTCGTCGTGCTGCCGATCGCGGCCGCGGCGCTGTGGGGCACGTTCGCGGTACCCGATGATCCGAGTCGCGGCGGCGCCGCACCGGTGCCGGTCCCCGGTGCGGTGCGGCTGGTCGTCGAGTTCGCCGTGCTGTTCGGCGGGGCCGTGGCGCTGTGGGGCGCCGGACTGTCGCGCCTGGCGCTGATCTCGGCGGCCGTGCTGGTCGCGTATCAGCTGCTGGCCTACGACCGGGTCCTGTGGCTGCTGACCGGCCGGTCGGCGACCAGCTGAAACGGCGCGAGCCCGTCACCCGCCGACGCGCGGTGGGGGGGGGGGTGGGT
>NZ_JBHXMY010000241.1:577-8504 GCF_042720195.1 Nocardia sp. NPDC058497
GCCGTTCACCTGCGGTCAGGTGACGGGCTCGTGGCGTTCGGGGGGTTCAGCGGCGGCGGATGGCGCGCTGCATGCCCTTCATCTTGGCGCCGGGGGGCATCGGGCCCTTCGGCATGGCCGGGCCGCTGCGCGAGCTGAGGGCCGTCAGCCTGCCCTCGATCTGGTCGATCCGCTTGACGTCGATATTGCGCGGCAGCTTGGTGAGGAACTTCTGCAGATCCTTGAGCGGGGTCTGGCCCTCGTCGTTGCCGACGATCACTTCGTAGATGGGGGTGTCACCGACCAGGCGGGCGGTGCGCTTCTTCTCCTGCGCGATGAGCGACTTCACCCGCTGCGGCGAGCCCTCGGCGACGAAGATCACGCCGGGCAGGCCGATGACGCGGTGCACGGCGTCGAGCTGGGTGGTGGCCGCGACGCCGTTGGCGACCCGCCACTTGCCCTGCAGGTTCTCCAGCACCCACGCGGCGGCACCCGCCTGGCCCTCGGCCTTGCGGTAGACGTTCTTCTGCACGCGACGTCCGAAGATGATGAACGCGAACAGCACACCGAGCAGCAGACCCAGCGGCAGCAGGAACCACTGCATGTCGAAGATCAGACCGATGAGGAAGAAGACCACCGTGGTGCCGACGAGTGCGCCGATCATCAGCGGCAGCAGCGCCTTGTCTTCCTTGCGCTGCATGTTGAACGCCTGCCACAACTGCTGACGCCGTTCGCGTGATGCCTGCTTGCGGGCCGCTTTAGCCGCGGCCCTGGCTTCCTTCGACGGCTTGCCGCCCTTGCCTCCTGCCATGTGTCTCAGCTTAGATGGCCCCCCGCCGACCCGTCGGACCGCATGACGCTCCGATACGAATACGGCGATTCGGGCGCCTTCGGCGGCGAACGGGGCGCGCACGGGCAAGAATGCCTAGGATGCGCCCGATCACCGAGAACCCGGCCGGCTCCCCCGTCACCCACGGCGTCGACGACGAGGTCGCCGAACGCCTGGCCGCGGCCCTGCGGTGCGTGACGGTCTCGACCGAGGATCCCGCGCACACCGCCGACGCGGAGTTCGTCCGGCTGGCCGAGCACCTCGAGGCCTCGTTCCCGCGGGTGCACGCCGAGCTGTCCGTGACCACCTTCGGCCGCAGCAGGCTCTACCGCTGGGACGGCGCCGAGCCAGGGCACGCCTCGGCGATCCTGCTGGCCCACCAGGACGTGGTCCCGGTCGACGATCCGCAGGGCTGGACCCATCCCCCGTTCGCCGGTGTCGTCGACGCGGAGTTCATCTGGGGCCGGGGCGCGATCGACGACAAGAGCCGGGTGCTCGCCGTGCTGGAGGCGGTCGAGTGGGCGCTCGGCGCGGGAATCCGCCCGTGGCGCACCGTCTATCTGGCCTTCGGTCACGACGAGGAGGTCTTCGGCGACGGCGGCGCGGTTCGGATGGCCGAGCACCTGCGCGCCGAGAAGGTGCGCGCCGATCTGCTGCTCGACGAGGGCGGGGTGATCACCGACGGCGTCGCCGACGGGGTGGACCGGCCGGTGGCCAGCATCATGCTCGGCGAGAAAGGCTATGCGACGGTGCGGCTCTCGGTCACCGAGACCGGCGGGCACTCGTCGATGCCGGGCAAGCAGACCGCGGTCGGGCGGATCGCGCGCGCCGTCGCGCGGGTGCAGGACCATCCGATGCCGTTGCGGCTGACCCCGGTGATCACCGACATGCTCGCCCGGATGCGGGTCGCACTGCCCGACTCGCGGCGCAAGCTGCTCGGATTCACCGAGACGCGCGGTCTGTCCACGCTGGCCGGACCGCTCATCGCGCGGATCCTGGCGGCGGGCCCGACCACCGAAGCCCTGGTCCGCACGACGACGGCCCCGACGGTGATCCGGGGCGGCGTGAAGGCCAATGTGCTGCCGCAGAGCGCCGAGGCACTGGTGAATTTCCGGATCCTGCCCGGTGATTCGGTGTCGGCGGTGCTCGCGCACTGCCGCCGCGTGATCCGCGACATCGGCGTAGCGATCGACCTCGTCGGGCCCGCGTCGGAACCCTCGCAGGTCACCGGCCCCGGTCCCGCGTTCGAGCTGATCGCCGAGCTCGCCACCAGCCTGGTTCCCGGCATCGTCACCACGACCGGGATCGTGCCGGGCGCCACCGATTCCCGGCACTACGACGGCCTGGCGCGGACCCGCTGCAACTTCGCGCCGATCGTGCTGACCGCGGCCGACCTGGACCGGATCCACGGAACCGACGAGCGGATCTCCCGGCTCAACTACGCTCGACTGATCGAGTTCAACCGGCGCCTGCTCGAGCGGCTCGCGGCGGCGCCAGGCCCCGAAGAAGGAGCGCAGCGATGACGACGGACACGGGTGAATTCGCCGGCAAGGGCGGCCGGATCGCCTGGCGCGCCTGGCAACCCGAGACCGCACCGCGCGCGGTGGTGGTGCTGGTGCACGGCGTCGCCGAGCATTCGGGACGCTACGAATACGTGGGCGACAAGCTGGCCGCGGCCGGATTCGCGGTCTACGCGCTCGACCACATCGGGCACGGGCTGTCGGAGGGCGCGGCGGCCAATATCGGGTCGATGCACGCCGCTGCCGACAATGTCGCGACGCTGCTCGATGTCGCCGGCACGGCCCACCCCGGGGTGCCGCGCTTCCTGCTCGGACATTCGATGGGCAGCCTGGTGGTGCTGCATCTGGCCACTCGCGGGCCGGTCGACGTGACCGGGATCGTGCTGTCGGCGCCCCCGCTGGACATCGCGGTGGGCAATCCGGTGCAGCGCCTGGCCGCCCCGCTGCTCACCCGGTTCGCGCCGAATCTCGGTGTGCTGACCCTGGATTCGTCGACGATCAGCCGCGATCCCGAGGTGGTGCGGGCCTACGACGACGACCCGCTGGTGTTCCGCGGCAAGCTGCCCGCCCGCACGGCGGTGGAGATCCTGCAGCACACCGCGCTGGTGAAGCAGCGTCTCGGCGCGCTCACCGGGCCGCTGCTGGTGCTGCACGGCATCGCCGACACCATCGCCGCGCCGTCGAGCTCGGACCTGCTCGAACGCGATACCGGCTCGGCCGACGTGACGGTGCTGCGCTACCCGGGGCTGTTCCACGAGGTGTTCAACGAACCCGAGCGCGACCAGGTCATCGGTGACGTCACCGAATGGCTCTCCCAGCATATTACTGGTGAGTAACTTAGAACCTAAGTAGACTCCGCCCATGGGAACCACGTCTACCGGCGCTGTCGCCTTCATCCGCGCCAGCTGGCACAGCTCCATCGTCACCAAGGCTCACGAGGGCTTCGTCGCCGAATACGCCGGCCTCGGGTTCGACCCCGCCGTCGTCGAGGTGTTCGACGTCCCTGGCGCCTTCGAGATCCCGCTACACGCCCAACGGCTGGCCCGCACCGGCCGCTACGAGGCGATCGTGGCCGCGGCGCTGGTCGTCGACGGCGGCATCTACCGCCACGACTTCGTCGCCACCGCGGTGATCGACGGCCTGATGCGCGTGCAGCTCGACAACGACGTGCCGGTGTTCTCGGTGGTGCTCACGCCGCACCACTTCCACGAGCACAGCGAGCACGTCGACTACTTCACCAACCACTTCGTGACAAAGGGAGCCGAGGCTGCCCGCGCGGTGGCGAACACCCTCAGCTCCCTGCGGTCACTGCCCGCGGCGCGCTGACGGTATTGATGGTCAGCTCCGCGAGGGCCTACGTGGTCACGCTGCGCTACCGCCTCCGGCCCGCCGTCTCCGCTGACTACTTGAACTGGGTCAGGCAGGCCTGTTCGCCGTCGAGGACGCCGGTGCGGAACGCCTCGAGGCGCTGATAGCCGCTCGGCACCACCTTGCCGTTGACGTCGGCGGCCGCGAGGCCGTCGGCGAGCAGGCCCGACACGGCCTCGTCGAGGTCGCCCGCCGACAGGCGCGGATCACTGCTCGGCTCACTGAGTTTCGTGGTCAGCGCACCGGACAGGCACGCGGTGCGCAGGCCCGCCGACTCGGCGCCGGTCAGTGACAGCTTGCGATCCTGCTGCACCGCCAGGGCGTAGCGGGACACGAACACCACCGCGGCGTTGTAGTCGCCGGTGACCACCGCGGACAGCGGCTCTTCCTTGCCGCTCGCACCCTCGCCCGCGCGCTTGGCCATGGCGGGCAGGTCGGTGCCGATGGTGTTGCTGCCGGGGCAGTAGGACACCGGTTCGGTCGTGGTGGTCGAGGAGCAGTTGCGGGTGACCCCGGTGTAGTCGAACTTCGGCGCGTTCTTCACCGGCATCGACTTGCCCAGCTGGTTGGCCAGGTTGGTCAGGTTTTCTTTGTCGACCGGGAGCTGTTCTTCCCGCTCGTTGTCCTCGAAGGTGACCGGCAGACCAGCGCGACGTTTGGTGATCTCGTCCTCGTTGATGCCCTCGCAGGACTTGGCGCCCTCGGTGTAACCCATCTGCACCGCGGTGACCCGCTCGAAGGCCGAACCGTGCACGGCGTCGGGATCATTGGGGTCGCGGTCACGCACGGCGACGGTCGCGCCGAGTACGCCATTGAGGCCGTCGGTGGTGTTGAGGGTGAAGTGCTTGGACTTGCCCTCGGCGACATGGCGCAGGAACACACCGGCCAGGCAGTCTGCCTGCTGTTCCTTGACCAGCGAATCGGTGAAGAAGCCGCGCAGCAGGTCGGCCTGGGACTGGATGGCATGGCCGTACTCGTGGGCCAGCACCATCACCACCGACATCTCCTTGTACTTGTCGACCAGCAGCGGCAGCAGGACCGAGCGATCCCAGCCGATGGTGTGGTTGAGCGGGCAGTACGCGGCGTTGACCAGCTTGTAGGTGCTGCTCAGGCAGAACTCCACCGATTCCGACTCCGGCGCCTTCGCCGACCACGAGATGTACTTCGAGGCGGGCTTGAAATCGCCGCGGAAGGTCTTGGAATACTCGGTCTGCCAATACTCTTCGATATCGGCGATGGCGTTGAGCGCGAGCTTGTCGATCTTGCCGTTGTCGCCGTTCTCGGCCTTCTTGTCGGTGTCGGGCACACCGGGGCGTGATCCGCTGGGCCCGCTGTTCGACGTCGCGCCCGCCACCTCCCACGGGTTGTCCATGGCCGGCACCGCCTGGTCGCTGGCGACAGTTGTCGCCGTGCAACCGGATACGAGCATGCCGACGCTCACCAGTGCCGCGGCAACGCCGACAGCGAACCGATGTCTGATCATCCGCTTTTCCTCCCCGGGGAATGACACGGACGCCTAGCGGTCCGATGTCGAGCGCTCACATGGTAATCGACTTCGGTCAGCGGTCCATCCGGACCGTCGCCAGTACCGCGCGATGATCGGTGCCGGGCAGGGTGAGCGTGCGGATCTGTTCGGCCACACCGCCTGCGACGAGGATGTGGTCGATGCCGATCACCGGACCCCACCGGCGATCCGCGGGAAAGGTGAGCAGGACGCCGTCGCCGGTCTGGTCGGCGGCCGAGGCGAACGGGCCGTCGAGCAGGGCACGGTAGGCCGAATGATTCTGTGTCGCATTGAAATCCGCGCCGACGATGGCGGGCGTGCTCGTGGCCGCCAGGATCTCGTCGACCCGGCGCATCTCCGCCGACCACGCGGCGAAGTCGATGTTCGGCGGGATCGGATGGAAGGCGAACACCGAGATCGGGCCGCGCTGCGGATGTTCCATCGTCGCCGAGATATTGCTCATGATGAAGCCGTCGTATTTCTTGGTGTCGCGCAACGGGTATCGGCTGTAGATGCCGGTACCACCGCCGCCCGACTGCGCCGGTTCCAGATAGACGTAAGGCAGCAGGTTGTCCAGTCCCGCCGTCCGCAAGCGCGTGATCGCGTCGACGGTCAGTTCCTCGATGGTGAGCACATCGACGTTGTTGTCCCGCACCGTAGCGACCACGGCGGTCGGATCCGCCTGGCCGAAGAGGATATTCGACTGCAACACCACCAGTTCCGGACCGTCGGCCGCCCTGCTCTCCGGGATGTAGGACGGCACGACCAGCCACAGCACACCGGCGAGCACCCCACCCCCGGCGACCGCACTGCGCCATCCGCGCGCGGCGAGGACCAGCGCCAGTCCGACGACCGCGCCGAGCATCAACCAGATCGCCCCCGACGCCAGCAACACCATCGACTTCTGCTGCCAGTTCACGATATGCAACACGATCCCGGCCACCGCCGCGATCAGTGCGCCCCACCCCAGGACGAGCAAGGCCCGTTCCAACCATTCACGCATCATGCGGTCACCCTATGCAGCCGACATTGCGGCCCGCTTATGACGGCCTTGAGAGATTTCTGTGGGCATACACTGGCGCGAAAGGAGGCGGCATGTACATCGAGGAATTCACGGCAGCGGGCCCGCTCACCGAGGACGCGGTCGAGGAGCTGATGACGGTCGTGAGCCGATACACCTCCGCGCTCACCCTTACCGTCGCCGACCGCACCATCCAACTACCGGTGCTCCCCGTGTGCTGGCCCGAACTCCCGCTGCGAGCGGGCACGACGGTCACGGTCGAAGCCGCACGCGGCTACCGCCCGGTCGACGCCGAGGACCGCGCCGCGCTGCGCGACTTCGTCACCACGTTCCAGCGCGCGACCGCTACGCCCTAGAGCGGCAGGCCTGCTTCGATCCAGTTGTAGGCCTGGATCTTTCGGGAGGCGGGGTCGTTGACGACCTGGTTGATGAGGTCGTTGATCTGGTCGGTGGACAGGGGGTAGCCGTAGTGTTCGGCGGCGCCCGCCGAGGCCCAGAGGGAGGCGAAGAGGCCGGGGCCGCCGAGGAGGTGGGCCAGGGCGGTGGCGATGTCGTCGACGACCTCGATGACGCCGTGGACCAGGGCGATCGCGATGTCCTCGTCGCCGGGGGTGGCGCCGGGGGCCAGGGCGCCGGATTCGACGGCGCGCCGGGCCAGCCAGTCGCGGGGGACCAGCGGGGCCGGGCCGATGGCGTCGCCGAGGTAGTAGCGCCACTCCCCCGGATTGCCCTGGTCGAAGGCGTGGATGTAGAAGGTGCGGGTCAGCGCCCACAGGGCGATGTAGCGCAGGGCGACCTGTTCGGGTTCCAGTGCCGCGTCGGGGCTTTCGGCCCGGTCGCGCTCGAGCTGGTTCCAGGCGAAGCGGAACCAGACCTGCTCGGAGTTGCCGACCCAGGTGGCGGGCAAGCGGTCGGCCAGTGCGGCGACGTCGGCGGCGGGGCCGTAGAGGCCGGTGTCGCCGGAGACCTCGACGCGCAGGTTGTCGACATAGCCGCGCAGGGCGTCGACGGAGGTGAACACCGCGTAGCCGAGCTGGGCGAGGCGGGTGAGGTCGGCGTTGGCGGGCTCGAGCACTAGCACCACCGGCATGCCGACGCCGGGCTGCAGGCCGTCGGGCCAGAAGGCCTCGGCGACAGCGAGTTCGCGGCCGGTCACGGGGTCGGAGACCTCGCTGTCGAGCAGCGGGAAACCGAAGCCGTCGGCGATGAGGTCGTCGACGAGCGCGTTGACCTGGTCCACCGCCGGGTCGCCGATGGTCACCCCGGCGACGCCCACGGACAGCAGCGTCGGCCGGTGCAGGGTGCCGGTGCGCAACTGCTCGAGGAAGGCATCGGCGGCCGCGGACAGCAACTTGCGCCGGGCACGCAGGAATTCGCGGTAGTTCTCGACCCGCCACAGTGCCGGATCGGTCGGAATCCATTGTGAGGCCAGCACTCCCGGATGCCTGCGCTCCATCTCGGCGAGGTAGTCGGCGGGTTCACGCTCGCCCAGCTCGGCTTCCGAGCCGGGGCTGAGGAAGCAGAAGTTGGCGATCGCGTTGATCTCGTTGCGCTCGTAGCCGGCATCGCGCAGCGTGGTTTTCGGGAACAGGTAGTGCACCTGCACCGGCGGCGGCTCCCCGAACTGCTCGATCCCGAGGACGGAACCGGGGCCCACATCGCGCGTCCCGTCAACGCCAGGGTCTTTAACACATCTCCGAGCCCAC
>NZ_JBHXMY010000242.1:0-8483 GCF_042720195.1 Nocardia sp. NPDC058497
ACCGGTTTTGGCCCCCACGCACCGCCCGTGTCGCTAATCGCCGCGACCGCGACCGGGACTAAGGACGAAGACGGCAAACGCCCGCTGGGCCGGGTCTGCGCGAAACCGCTGATCGGCACCTACGCCACCATGCTCGGCCGGTGCCGTCGCTGCCCGGCCGAGCTCGACCCCCAGCTACTCGAGGCGCTGCGGGAGTGGCGGGCGGAGAAGGCCGAGGTCCTGCGGGTGCGCGACTTCGTCGTCTTCACCGACACCACGCTCACCGCTATCGCCGAGCAGCTGCCCGCCGACGACGCGGCACTGGCGTCGATCGCGGGTATCGGCGCGAAGAAGATCGAACAGTACGGCGCCGACGTGCTCGCCATCGTCGCGTCACGGATGCGGGCTACGACACAAAACCGCAGGTAGAAAATAGGTTGTTCGGTTCTCGATCATTGCCTATGGTGGAGAACACGCACCGAGGGTGACTTCGGCGCGAGTTTCCAATCAGCACACGAGTTCAGGAGGGAGGCAGTCAGATGAACAGCAACACCACGTTCGATGCGATGGGCAATCGCGTCCTGGTGAACGCATCCATGGTGTCGGCCTCCCGGGGGGTCCTCGCTCTGCAGGGGACCGGTCTGTCCGGCGTCGATACCACCGCTGTGCCGATGACTCTCGTTCATCAGCACACCCCGATTCGTCTCCAGGACAAGCCCAGCGTGGGTTGGCAGCCGACCGCCGTCGAGGCGCCGGCAGCACCGGCCGTCGAATTCGGGTACGCACCCGCGTTCGGCGGCGCAATCCGCCTCCGTGTCCACCCAGCGACCGTGCTCAGGTCTCGACAGAGATGTCGAACTAGGTAGGGAACTCCTCCCAGACCTCCTGGCCACGGATCGCGAGAAGCGAAATCCGTGGCCTTTTTCATTCGGCTCCTCAGCCGTTGGCACCGGGTTCGCACACCGAACGAACAACCGCTGCAAACGAGCTGAAGGAGAACGACGTGTTCACCGCCCAGGACTGGCCGCAGGCCACTACTGACGTGACATGCCGAACCGTGGCGTCCCTGCCCTGCCGGGCCGGAAACCCTGATCTGTGGTTCGCGGAGAGCCCGAACGACCTCGAGCAGGCCAAGCAACTGTGCGCGTCCTGCCCGATCCGCTGGGGCGGCCTCCCCCCCGACAGCGAGCGGGCCGAGGGGTGGGGGGTCGGGGGGGGTGTTATATTCGACCAGGGTGTCGTGATCGCCCGCAAGCGCCCGCGTGGCCGTCCGCGCAAGGTCGCGATCCCGGCATGAACCCCGGAATGGGGTTGTACCGCAAGCGAACCGCTCACCGAGTCCTGGTGAGCGGTTCGTTTTGCGTTGTGGGGTAGGTGCGTTCGACGGGGCCGGACTACGAAGCGCGTTCGGCGCGGAATCCGGGGACCCAGGTGCGTACCAGGTTCATGAAGCCGAGTTCGGCGTCGAGCTGGGCCAGGATGCCGACCGAGCCGCCGAGGACCCGGAAGATCATCAGGTACTCGGCCGGGAGTTGCAGTGCGCGTGCGGTTTTCATCTCGGGGCTGGTGAACTCCGAGGCCTTGCCCGCCACGCGCTGCATCCAGGCGCGGGTGAAGTGGAAGGTGTCGGTGCGGATCGGGTCGCTGAACGGGCGCAGGTACGCCTCGATCTCCTCGTGGGTGACGGTGCGGCCGGGGATCACCCAGCCGTGCTCGTAGAGCAGCTCGGTGAGCGCGGCGTGGTCCTCCGCGACGGCCAGGGCGAGCATCCGGCCCAGGATCTCGGGGAAGCCGTCCGGCATCGGCGCGCAGGCACCGAAATCGAGCACGGCCAGCTTGCCGTCGGTGAGCACGAGGAAATTGCCCGGGTGCGGGTCGCCGTGCAGCAGGCCGACCCGCTCCGGGGAGGAGAAGTGGAAGGTGCCCATCAGCTCGGCGATCCGATTGCGCTGCGCCCGTGTGCCTTCCGGGTCGGCCGCGCCCGCGGCGATGAGCGCCGAGACCGGGGTGCCGTCGAGCCATTCGGTGACGATCACCTTCGGGGCACCGGCCACCACCCGCGGCACCACGATCTGCGGATGCCCCTCGAACGCGGCGGCGAAACGGCGCTGGTTGGCGGCCTCGATGCGGTAGTCGAGTTCTTCCTCGGTGCGCTCGGTGATTTCGGCCAGCAGCGGCTTCACATCGGCGCCGGGGATCACCGACGAGAGCAGCCCGGTCATTCGCGACAGCGTCTTCAGATCGGCGCGCAGGGCCTCGTCGGCGCCGGGGTACTGCACCTTCACCGCGACCGGTCGCCCGTCCGACCACACGGCCCGGTGGACCTGGCCGATGCTGGCCGAGGCGGCCGGGGTGTCGTCGAAGGACTGGAAGCGGTCGCGCCATTTGGTGCCCAGCTGCTGGTCGAGCACCCGGTGCACGGTCTCGGCAGGCATCGGCGGGGCGGCGGCCTGCAGTTTGGTGAGCGCCTCGCGGTAGTGCTCGCCGAACTCCTCCGGGACGGCGGCCTCCATCACGCTGAGCGCCTGCCCGAACTTCATCGCGCCGCCCTTGAGCTCACCGAGCACGGCGAACAACTGCTCGGCGGCCTTCTGGTTCAGTGTCGCGTTGATCTGCTGCTTGTCGCCACCGACGAGCTTCTTGCCGAACCCGACGGCGGCTCGTCCGGCAATGCCGAGCGGTATCTTGGCCAACTTGGCATTGCGGCTGGAACTGCGGCGCACGATCTCGGACACGCTACCCATCATGGCCGAACTTGCCCGCGGTGTGCCATGGGAATGCTCACACCGGTCGGTGTGGGTGCTCATCGGCCCGTGCCCGATCCGGTGGCGGCGACGGTCCTGCACCCGCAGTCCGGGTGCGGCAGCCACGGCCGTCTCTGCACCTCATGGGTGTCCAGATCCAATTCGACGGTGGCGTCGAGGGTGCCGGGCCGTCGTCGCGGCGAGCACGCGACGATCGCCTCCAGCTCGCCCATGGCCAGCGCGGTCGTCGCCGCGATGCCGGCGGGGGAGGCGTGCCCGGTGCGGCCGAGCAGCTGCGCCGCCAGATGCGGCCAATCGGCGTCGAATCCGGTGCGGGTCAGGTCGGCGCAGCGCAGGCAGCTGGTCTCGCCGGGCAGCACGAGCGGGCCGACCACACCGACGCCGTCGCGCACCCGTACCTGCAGGTGCGGTATCCGGCGCAGCACCAGGTCCACCGACAGGCGTGGATCGACCATCAGGGCATCGGTGAGCACCACCAGATCGCTGCCTGCCCCGATCGCGGTGTCGGGCCGGTACTCCCGCGACCGGACGGGGCGAAAACCCATGCGCCGCAATCCGATCGCCACGGCATCGGAGAGCGGGCCGAGTCCGTGCACGGTGACGGCGCGGATCCGGCCCTGTTTGCGTTCGGGTTGCAGCAGCAGTCCGGCCCGCTCGATCGCGGCGAGCAGGGCGATGGTGCGGTCGGGTGCGATCCCGAATTCGCCTGCGCGCCAGATGATCTGTGGCCGCGATTGCAATCCGTCGAGCAGTCGCAGGAACGCGAGCACCGTGCCGGTGTCGAGTTCGGTGGTCTCGAGCAGCAGGGCGCGTTCGGGATCCCAGCCCAGTTGCACCGTGCCCGACGGGCGGACCAGCGTGGTCACCCTGGGGTGGAGCATCGGTCCGCGCAGTGGCGTCGTGGTCGTCATGTCCCGAGTATCGGCAACCGGCCACGGCACGAGGTGCGCCGAAAGCCTGGTTATCCACAGGCTTTCGGCGTGTCGCGGTCGTGATTTCCGGCCTGTGGACAACTCGTGTCCCGCCGGTCGGCGCGGGGTTTCCGGACGCGTTCGCGGCCTGGAACCGTGTCGCGCCACCACGACGCGCAGATTCTTCGCGGACCGTGGTTGCGAGTGCGGATCAGGGACGGTCGGTGCCGGAGTCCGGATCGGACTTGCCGCGCTCGGCCTCGTCGCGCTCGCGCGCCTCGGTCTCGGCGAGCTGGGCCAGCGGGTCGTCGAAAGCGCCGGTGCCGCCGCCGATCACCGAGTCGATGAAGCCGGCGGGCGAGTCCAGATCGCTGGAATCGGGCAGCAGATCGGGGTGCGCCCACACGCCGTCACGCCGCTCCATGCCCGCGTCGGTGGTCAGCCGGCGCCACAGCGCCGATGCCTCGCGGACCTTGCGCGGGCGCAGCTCCAGACCGACCAGGGTGGCGAAGGTCTGCTCGGCGGGTCCGCCGCTCGCGCGACGGCGGCGCAGCGTCTCCGACAACGCACCGGCGCCCGGCAACCGCTCACCGACGGCGTCGGTGACGACCACGTCGACCCAGCCCTCGATCAGCGCGAGCAGGGTCTCGAGGCGCTCGAGCGCCTGCTTCTGCTCGGGGGTGGTCTGCGGTTCGAACGTGCCCTGGGACAGCAGTTCCTCGAGCTTGGACGGGTCGCTCAGCGACATCGGGTCGATGTTCTGGGCGGCTTCCTCCAGCGAGGAGAAGTCCATCTTGATGCCGCGCGCGTAGCCCTCGACCGCGCCGAGCACCTGCTGACGCAGCCACGGCACGTGCCCGAACAGCCGCTGGTGGGCCGCCTCCCTGGCCGCGAGGAACACCATGATCTCGCTCTCGGGCTGCTCGAGCCCCTCGCTGAACGCCGAGATCGCGGTCGGCAGCAGCGCCGCGGTACCGGCCGGGCCGAGCGGCAGACCGATATCGGTGGAGGTCAGTACCTCCTTGGCCAGCTGGCCCAGTGCCTGACCGAGCTGGGAACCGAACGCCAGCCCGCCCATCTGGCCGAGCATGCCGACCATCGGCCCGGCGAACTGCTTGGCCTCCTCCGGCAGCTGCGCGGTCCACATGCCCGAGATCTGCTCGGCCACCGGATCGCACAGGCGCTTCCAGGTGGGCAGGGTCTCTTCGATCCAGTCGTTGGCCGTCCACGCGACCGTCTTCGACGCGCCCGCGGGCAGCGTGGTGGCGCCGTCGAGCCACAGCTCGGCCAGGTGCGCCGCGTCGGCCACCGCGGAGGACGTCTTCGCCGCGATCGGCGCGACGGTGGCGCCGAGCTGCTGGCGGGCCAGCCGCTTGGCCACGTCGTAGTTGACCGGTCCCGACTGCGCGCCGCCCGGTCCCGTCGCCTGGCCCATGCCGCTGAGCATCTGCCCGAGCTGGGTAAGCATCTGACCCAGCTGCGACGGGTCGAAGCCGCCCGCGCCCGCAGCCCCGAACCCGAACGGATCGTTTCCGCCGGGGCCGTTCGCCTCGTCGCGACGCTTGCCCGACTCGTCGTCGTCGCGGTTCGAGAAGCCGAAGGGGAGATCGCTCATACCTCTTACGTTACGCGGGACCCCGGGGCCCACGGTGTTCGCGCATCGCGAAACCGGGCGAGCAGCGCGCACGGCAAAAGCGTGCCACTACCGTCGGTCACGGCCGGTGATCACTACTGTGGTCGGAGTGAATCGTCGGATCCTCACCCTGATCGTGGCCCTGGTACCCGTGCTCGTGCTCGGAGTCGTCGGCAGCGTGGTCACCGTGCCGTTCGTCGCGCTCGGCCCCGGCCCGACCTTCGACACCCTCGGCAAGGTCGACGGAAAGCAGGTGGTCGACGTCACGGGCGCGCCGCTGGATCCGACGAGCGGGCAGCTCAATATGACGACGGTCTCGGTGCGCGACGGGCTCAACCTGTTCGAGGCGTTCGGGTTCTGGGCCAGCGGTGAGCACGGCCTCGTCCCGCGCGCCGAGGTGTATCCGCCGGGGGTCCCGCGCGAAGAGGTCGACAAGTCCAATCAGCAGGAATTCAAGGATTCCGAGAGCAATGCCGAGGTCGCGGCGCTGCACTTCCTGAAGATGCCGACGGTGGTGCTGGTGCGCGGACTCGGTGAGGAGGGCCCG
Organism: Nocardia sp. NPDC058497; assembly: GCF_042720195.1. Taxonomy (NCBI): domain Bacteria; kingdom Bacillati; phylum Actinomycetota; class Actinomycetes; order Mycobacteriales; family Nocardiaceae; genus Nocardia; species Nocardia sp. NPDC058497. The sequence goes on from NZ_JBHXMY010000242.1 coordinate 5,836, forward strand.
GCCAAGGACGTGCTGCAGGTGGGCGACGAGCTGCTCAGCATCGACGGCATCCCGATCACCACGCCCAAGGACGTGATCGACATCGTCGGCACCAAGGGTCCCGGCACCACGATCACGGTCACCTACCGGCGCGGCGACGCCGAGCAGACCACGCCGATCACCCTCGGCGCCCGCCCCGACGACGCGTCGAAGGGCTACCTCGGCATCACGCCGGGTGAGGGCGGCCGCCCGCCGCTGCAGGTCGAGTTCAACCTCGCCGACATCGGCGGTCCTTCGGCCGGACTGATGTTCAGCCTGGCGCTGATCGACAAGCTTTCGCCCGGTGAGCTCAACGGCGGCCGGTTCGTCGCCGGTACCGGCACCATCGATCAGGAAGGCAAGGTCGGCCCGATCGGCGGCATCCAGTACAAGATGATCGCCGCGCGCGAGGCAGGCGCCGAGACGTTCCTCGTCCCCGCCGACAACTGCAACGAGGCCCGCCAGCGCGCGCCGGAGGGCCTGCGGCTGGTGAAGGTCGACACCCTCGACAGCGCGGTGACCTCGCTGGCCGACATCGACGCGGGCCGCGAGGCCGTCAGCTGCGGCTGATCACTCCAGCGTGTGGTGCAGCGCCTCGACCAGGCCGGGCGCCAGATTCGGGTAGGTGCGCAGGTCGAGATCGCCGAAGCCGTCGTCGTCCTCGGGCCGGATCTGCAGCAGACACAGTGAGGTGCCCTGACGCAGCACCCCGGCGATGAGCCGCGCGTCGCGCCTGCCCGGATGGGCGTGCGCGGCGGCGCGACCGGCCGCATCGGCGGCATCGTCGTCGGCGAGCAGCGGGACGAGCGCCTCGTCGAGATCGCTCTCGGCGTCCGGCGGCAGCACCACGATCTCCTGGACCAGCACGCAGCCCTCGACGGCGGGCGGCCAGGTGGTGGTGGCGAGGAATTCGTCGAGCGCCATCGACCCGCCGGTGATGTCGTCGGGGAAGGCTTCCTGCGCGATGGGGGTGAGCTCGCTGCCGTCGTCGAGCTGATCCTCGAGGTCGGGTTCGGCCGCGACGAGGTCGGCGGTCGGCACCAACGCGAACATCTGCGGCGGGTTTCCCCAGCCCTCGGCGTCGGCGAACTCGACGACCTCGCGCACACAACGGGCGAGGACGGCTTCGGCGTGCTGGTCATCGGTCACCCGCCCATCCAATCATTTTCGGCCCAGGCGCCTGCACGGTGTCCGATTTCCGTAGAGTGGGCGCCAACGGTCCGGTAACGGACCAACCGCAACATCGGACTGCGGTGTCTGCGCCGGTCACCGGCGCCGGGCACCGCCGGACCCTGGAGAGTGGCACCGTGGGCATGCGGCCCCCCACCGGCTTACCTTCGTTGTCCCGACGCAGCCGAGTGCTGCTGGTGACAGCAGTCGTCCTCGCGGCGCTGTTGCTGCTCGGGCCACGCCTCACCGACGCCTACACCAACTGGTTGTGGTTCGGCGAGGTCGGCTATCGCAGCGTCTATCTGGGCGTGCTGGTGACGCGGCTGGTCCTGTTCGCCGTGGTCGCGCTGTTCGTCGGCCTCGTCGTGTGGGGCGCGCTGCTGCTGGCCTACCGATCGCGGCCGGTGTTCGTGCCGGTCGCCGGACCCAACGACCCGATCGCGCGCTATCGGACCACCGTGATGAGCAAGCTGAAGCTGTTCGGCATCGGCATCCCGGTGCTGCTCGGCCTGCTGTCCGGGTTGGTGGCGCAGTCGAATTGGGCCACCGTGCAGATGTTCCTGCACGGCGGTGATTTCGGTCAGCAGGACCCGCAGTTCCACCTCGACGTCGGGTTCTACGCCTTCGATCTGCCGTTCTACCGGATGGTGCTGAACTGGCTGTTCGTCGCCGTGGTGATCGCGTTCTTCGCGAACCTGGTGACCCACTACGTGTTCGGTGGCCTGCGCCTGGCCGGGCGCGAGGGCACACTGACCAGGGCCGCGCGCGTGCAGCTTGCCGTGCTCGCCGGAATGTTCGTGCTGCTCAAGGCGATCGCGTACTGGTTCGACCGCTACGACCTGCTGTCGAGCACCCGCAAGGAGCCGACGTTCGGTGGTCCGTCGTTCACCGACATCAACGCGGTGCTGCCCGCCAAGCTGATCCTGCTCTCGATCGCGGTGATCTGCGCGATCGCGTTCTTCGCCGGCATCGTGCTGCGCGATCTGCGGGTGCCCGCGATGGCCGCCGCGCTGCTGGTGCTCTCGTCGATCCTGGTCGGCGCGGTGTGGCCGATGGTGGTCGAGCAGTTCTCGGTGCGCCCGAACGCGGCCGACAAGGAGAGCCCGTACATCGAACGCAACATCCTGGCCACGCGCCAGGCGTACGGCATCACCGACGACAAGATCGACTATCAGGAATACAAGGGCGAGAGCACCAAGAACCCGCTGGAGGTGCCCGCCGACGCGGTGACCATCGGCAACGCGCGCCTGCTCGACCCGAACATCCTCTCGCCCACGTTCACCCAGCTCAAGCAGCTGAAGAACTTCTACGGCTTCCCCGAGTCGCTCGACATCGACCGCTACACCCTCAACGGCGACATGCAGGACTACATCGTCGCCGCGCGTGAGCTGCATCCGGAAGCGCTGTCGGGCAACCAGAAGGACTGGATCAACCAGCACACCGTCTACACCCACGGCAAC
>NZ_JBHXMY010000243.1:0-8436 GCF_042720195.1 Nocardia sp. NPDC058497
CCTTTTTGGTGCACCCCCCCCCGCGAGCGCCCCCCCCACATAGAGCGGCTGGCCCCACACACCCCCCCCGCGGGGGTGGGCCACCCACACCCCCATTAACCCCCCCCCCGCGGCGTGCGGGGCCCCACGGGCGATCGTGGAATCCACGCTGACATCCCAGACGATGTCCCCGGCGGCCTCGGCACAGATCTGCAACGCCGACAGGATCGCTTCCCACGCCCCGCTGCGCTGCCAGGACCGGAACAACCCGTACACCGACTGCCACGGCCCGTACCGCTCGGGCACATCCCGCCACGGCGCACCTACCCTTGTCCGCCACCGGATTCCATCGATGAGCTGCCGTTTCATCCATTTCGGCGGGCGCCCGGACTTCTTGCCGACAGGCAGCAGCGGCTCGATCGCCGCCCACTGTTCATCGGTGAGGTCCGCACGCCTCGATGCCGTTACGCTGGTCACGAGGTATCCGGTATTCGGTTCGTCTTGGTAAACAAACCATCTACCGGAGACCTCGCCCATCTCCCGGCAACGACACGCGAAAACCCAACGTCTACAAGCGATTACGCGTCAGCGGTGCCGACATCAACCACTTCCTAAACACGACCTAGGTGCTCGGTGATCGCGGCGCGGGCAGGGCAAGCTGCCGGCCTGGGGCGCGATGGCGGGTGTTGCGGGCGCGGGACGGACGGCATTCGCAGTGCGGGAACCGGATCTCGCAGGCGAAGCACCACCCGCACTGGCGGCAGTAGCGGCCTACCCGGTACAGGTCGATGTCGTCACAGCCGTCGCAGACATACCGCTCGCGCATGGAATAGCGATGGGATGCGGGCAGGAAACTGCTGTTGGAGTACCAGATCCCGTTGTCCCACTGTCCTTTCGATTCCCCGAACAGGTACACCTGCTGGTCGTAGGCGGGGTCGACGGTCAGGATCAGCAGTTTTGAGGACCCGAGCCAAGTTTCCAGGCCACGCGACCCGCGGAAGGTGTCCAGCGACCCGAACGGCATGTTCGGCAGGTAATCCTCGGCGGCGATGCGGGTATCGGAGCGCCAGTCGTAGGCGCCGGGGTGGACGCGTTTGGGCAGGATCCCGTTGTGCGCGAGCACCGTCCGCTGGTCCCCGCCGAGCCGGAAGGGGTGGCAGTTGTCGACGGTCCTGATTCCGTGGGTGGCGTAGCGGGAGTGAAACAACGCGGGCCCGTCGGGGTGGGCGGCGCGGATGCGGGCGAAGGTGTCGATCACTTTCTCGGCGTTCATGCCGTGGCCGGTGACGATCCGGTTTCCGGTGATCAGGGCGAATCCGTGCCCGTGAGGGTTGGCTTCGGCGCCGCGGCTCAGAGCGTGCGGGTCGGGGGCGACGGAGGCGGGGATGAAGGTCAGGAGGCACACAGCAGGACCTCCCTGGTGTCGTCAGGGGCGGTGAGTTCGGCAAGCAGGGGCGTGTATTCGAGGCGACGGCTCGCCCAGCCGGTGAACCGGTCCCAGTCCCAGCCACCCGCGCGGATCTGGGGGATCGACAAGTCGGCGGTGTAGCGGATCGAAGCGTCAGTGAATGCCAGCGCGGCCTGTACCTGCTGAGCCTCGAGGGAACTGGCGAAGACCCGCAGCTCCAAGGTGTCGCGCGGGTGCGGGTTGATCGCCTGGTTGCGCGGCAACCCGAGGGCATGGTGGGCGCCTTTGGCCAGGTCCTTGGCGCGGGCGCGGGTCCCGGGCTCGAACGGGGCGTAGCGGCGGCTGGTGCGGCGCGCCAATGCGGTGACCTCGGCGTGGTTGCGGTAGACCAGCTTCATCCACCGGTAGATATGAGCCGGCCCGGTGAATCCAGCGCGGGAAGCGTGCACGTGCAGGCCGACGCTGGTGTTGGTTCGACACCCCAGCACGTTGAGGTCGTCGAGCATCTGCCACGGGAACCCGGTCAGGGCGTACTGGTAGGTCATCGGGTGGCACACGATCTCGAATCCCGCCGGCTGGATGGAAGAGTCGCGTTTGAGGTAGCCGAGCGGGCCGAGCGCGTCGACCGCGATCGCGACCATGTCGTCGTAGCGGTCCTCGGGGACGATGACCTCGAGTTCCATACCGAGGAACAACGGCCCGTCACCGTGGAAGATCGGATCCGGCCGGTAGAAGTAGTTCCACACCTTGTACGGGTCCGCGCAGCGATCACACTGCCCGCGGCCTCGGATCAAGGTGCCGCAGTCACGGCAGGCTTGTAGCTGGCGGGCACACTCGGCGCAGGCGCGCTGGTTGCCGACGACGTAGCGGCTGTGGCGGGTGAAGCGCTCGCACTGGAAGCACTGGTCAAACAGGCGCGCGCAGAGCTCGCACACCACACCACCGGTGTCGACCCGCTGCAGCGCCGATGTGACTTCCGAACACACCACGCACGGGTTGAGCCGGGACATGCATTCCGAGCACAGCCGTCCCGCGCAGCTGGTGTCGATGAGTGTGATCGCGCGGGCGCCGCACCGGTAGCACTGCGGGCACCTGTACACGCAGCCCTCGCAGACGCTCCCACCGTCGATGCTGTAGCGGGTGCCAGGATCGCGGGTTCGACAGATCCCGCACTGGTCAGGCAGTTCCACCTCAGGCATGGCGATTCACATTCCTTCCGGAAACGACGAACGCCGCCCCCGAAGGCCGGGTGCGGCGTGAAAGACGAGAACGAGAAACAGCAGTGGGGAAGTCACGGGGTCGGGTCAGGCGGCGCTTGCGTAGGCCCGGCGGCAGGCGACGGGTTCGCCGTGATGGCGGCCGTCGCAGGTGACCAACGCCAGCACCCGGTCGGGTACCGCGAGCTTGCGGCGCGCGAGCGCTTCGAACTCGTCGATACCGCTCGCGGCGATGGCCTCGTAGTGCTCATCGAAACCCTTGACCGGCTCACCGAGGTCGGGCAGTCCGGCTTGTCGCCACATCCGCAGGTAGAGGCCGAACGCCGTGGTGTTCAACGGTGTCGTGAGACTGACCTGTATCAACGACAGCGCGACCTCGACCGAGGTCCCCGGTTTCGTCGACAGCCCGTCGGCGACCCGCCCGAGCAGTTCGCGCGCGTGGGCCCGGTAGACGAACTCGGCGCTCATCCGTTCGTGGGTCGCGGTCAACAGCGAAAACCCGTGATACAGAACATCAGCGACATCCCGGTGGCGATCCTGAGCGTGGGTGATCTCGTCTTCGGCCCAATCCAGTTGGGCGAAAGTAGTTGTGAGGGTCTTGGTGGACTCCGCGCCGAGGAGAGTGCGCAGAACAGGTTCGATCATGCTGAGCGTGTCGGTCATTCAGGTCGTCCTTCGGCAATGATGTTGTGAGAAGCAAGAGTTGGAAGGCACCACACTGCGACGGGCCGATCCGTGCGGCGCCGAGGTGCGCTGTGGCCGGTGTGATCGGCCGTGAAGCGCTAGCTGGCGGTGACGGCAGCCGGGCGTATCCTCGTAGGTGGAAGAGCCGCTGGTCGGGTCGATCTCAGGAGTTTGAGATGCCTGCTAGCAAGCCACGTCGGTCCAAGCGAGATCCCGAACTGGTTCGGCGTTTGGACGAGGTCCGTCAGGTGATGAAGGTTCGGCGCACCGAGGCGGAACGCCGCGCAGCCGCGACGATGGACGCGGTCGAGAACTACCTGCACGCCGCGGGAGTCATCCGCCAAAGCCTTGCGGTGCGTGATCAGCGCATCGGTGAATTGCGTCGACAGATCGAACAGCTAGAACGTGAGCACGAAGCCGAGGCTGCTCGATGGCGTGTCCAGCAAGCGAGTGCGGTCGCGGCGATGCGGGAGTTGGGTGAGTCCGATGACAGCATCGGGGCCCTACTCGAAATGACCCGCAGGCAACTGAGGCAACTGATGGCTGCTGCGGCTCGTACGGCCGAGCGGTCAACGATCAACCGAGGTGGACCGGAGCGGGGTGCTGCGGCCAGCGGTTCGTCGGACGGGGGGCGCGTGGAGGTTCAGACGAGCGCGCAGGTCACCTCAACCGTGGACGGGTCGCTCGGTCAGAGTTTGGCGTAGCCGCCGGTGTTCCAGACATGCCAACGGAATTGGCTCGGGGCCAGCGCGACACGGTAAGGGACGCCGGGTGCTGTCGGGTATGGCCAGTAGGCGACGCCGCACCGATGGCAGTAGTAGCCGTGGCTCCACACGCCTCGTGCACGACTACGCCCCGCCTGGACCCTGCCGTTTCGGCGCGCTCGCTGGAACGCGATGGTCAAGATCGCGGCAACGGGGATCGACAGGAGCAGTGGAAAGAGGTAGAAGCCCAGCAACGACGCCATCATGCGGATCGGATTGCCCGGCAAGGGGTTTTCGGCCAGTGCAGCGCTGCACAAGGCGAACATGACCATGACGAACAACAGCAGAATGGATCCGAGGACCGACAACGGTCCTGCTGATGGCAGTACGGGTTGCCACGCCAAGCTTCGCGCGAGAGCGGAGCTGTGGCTGTGTTCCTGGACCGAGGTCCCGATGACGGGGACGAGACCACCCGGAGCTATACCGATTCCGGTGTGGACGCCAGTGCTGTAGCCGCTGTGGGTTCCATCCGACATGGCGGCGGGCACGCTCTGGACCCAGTCGATGCGTTCGCACTGTGGGCAGGAGAGATCGAGGTTCACTGGTCCCCCAAAGGACGTGGTTTCTCGCTGAAGTAGTGCACAAAGGTGATGCCTGGCAACGAACCGTGCATCAATCCAACATGGGGAGTGGCCTTCTGTCGATGTGGCCTGAACCACATCAGGCAAAGGTTCGGGTGGTCTGCCGATCGGTCGAAACATCCTCGGTCTCAACTGTTCGCAAGCGCTTCGGTGCCCGCGGAGCCGCGGTCTGCGTGCGCACGCTCGTTCTCGGCGTGCGCGCGGCCGCCGCGCGGATCGGCATCAGCGTCTGCGTTGCCGGAATCGGTGTGCGCACGGTGGCCGCCATCGCGCGCACGCTGAGGAGCGAGGCCCGCGTCGGTGTGCGCACGGTCGATGGGTACGTGCGCACGCAGTCGTTCGGCGTCGCGCAGGATCCGGCTGACAGCTGAACGGCTGCACCCGAGTTCGCGCGAGACGCGGCTGGCGCTCCACGCGTCGATGTACCGGTGCGCAAGCACTGCGACGACAGTGGCAGGGTCGCGCCGCCCGCCGGGATCCTGATCGCAGATCAGCGCCGCCAGCGCTTCGAGATCAACCCCACCGACAGGATCATCGCGGGATTCCTCGTCCAGCCCGGAAGCTCCTATCTGGGTGGCAGGTAACTCGGCAGCGCCACCGAGAACTGCCGCCTGTGCAGCCGGGGGCTGTGGATCGGGCACGGCGGCTGCAGGCGCCAGGCGGGTGTCGGGCGGATGTGCGTGTGCCAGCGTCAACAGGGCGATCGAACTCTGAGTCATGGCACCTTCCACAATCAAGGGCCACAGCCATGCTTCGGCGACGGGCACACCCGCGGTGATCGCCAACGCACGCAGTGCGGTGAACGACAGCCAGAACGCCCCACCGGCGATGACCCCGGTCAGCGCTGTCGCGGCCCGGCGGGCGGTGAGCGAGACGGTGTTCGCGCGTGCGAGCAGCGCAACGCCGTGGACTGCGGCCAACAGCGCCAGTGGGGGGATGACGGCGACCGCAGCAGCGACGGCCGGTAGAACGGTCGTGTGCAGGACGGCTTGGGTCGCGTTGCCGACCACGCTGACTCCTGCAGCGATGCACAGCTCGCTCCAGAAGAAGACGTGCGCACGGTCCGTGCGGACGACTTGTCGGGTGGTCGGCTCGGCCCGAACTGATTGCGATGATGCAGTCGGCATGCCTGTTGGCCTCGCTTCGGGGTGGTCGCGAATAGAAGGTCGCGGCGATCGGATCACCGCTGGGAAGGGGGCCGGGATGTCCGACCTCGGTGCGAGATCGACTCCCAGCCGGAACTGACTTGCCGGTGTCGCCGGCGGGCCAGGCGCCGACGAAGTCATCCGAATGGCACCCGCGCTGTGGCGGATTGCAGGAAAGGTTGGTGCTCGACCAATCGACACGAGTTCAGCAGGAAACGGTCGAGAATGTTGAGATAGGTGGGGACGTGTGCGCTACCGATTACCGCAGGTAGTGGGTAGTTTTGGATGCGCCGAGGTCAACCGTGAGTACTACGAACCCTATTAGGTGAACGGGCAGTCGACGGCTTCGCCGCATGACATTGCCGGAGCTGACACATGGTGTTACGTAGATATGCGCATTAAATATGAAATGGCCACGTGTACCGGGATAGCCACAAAGACCACCCTGGCCAGCCAAGGACGCGAGGCGCTGGCGCCAACTCATTCGAAGCGTCGATCGCCGCGTGCCCATTGTTCGAGGATGGCTCGGTGGTCGGGGACGGTTTCGGGTCTGTCGATGTAGTGGGTCTTTGCGACGGCGGTGGTGTTGCCGAGTTGGCGGGCGGCGTTTTCCGGGCTGCCGGTGGCGTTGTCGACGGCGGTGCCGGTACCGCGGCGGAACGTACGCAGGGTGACCCAGGCGAACTCGGTACCGCGGGCGGCGCGCCAGATCCGTCCGAAATTGTTGGGGTTGCGCAGTGATCCGTTGCTGGCGGGGAACAGCAGTCCGTGTGGGTTGGGGGTTCTGCTGATTTCGAGGTGGTCGATGGCTTCCTTGATGGATTCGATGCTGTGTTGGGGGAGCAGGATTCGGCGCCATCCGTTGTCGGTTTTGGGTGCGGGTTTGCGGATCCATCCGCCGTCGCCGGCGCCGCGGATCTGGTCGAGGGTTCCGGTGACGTCGAGGTAGGGGTCGGGGGTGTCGAGGTTGATGTCGTCGAGCAGTAGGGCGAAGACTTCGTAGGGGCGGATGCCGGTTCCGGTGACGACGTCGACGACCCAGACCATGGTCCAGTCGCGGCGTGGTCCCTTGGTATAGCCGGGGGTGCCTGGGATTTCCTCCCCGCGCGCCCATGCCCGCACCTGGGCGCGGAACGCGGGTAGGGCGTTCATGTCGCGGACTTTGCCGCGGGCGTGTCTGCGTTTCCTGCGGAAGGGGTCGACGTTGTCGACGGGGTTGGTGTCGAGGATGTCGTGCAGGACGGCGATCTGCATCATCGCTCGGAGGATGATCTTGTGTTGCTTGGCTTTGCGGGGATGGCCGAGGGCGATGATGCGTTTGAGGTGGCGGTCGAGTTCGCCGGCGGTGGCTTGCCAGATCTGGAGGTGGCCGATGGTGTTTTCGATCTTGACGGTGTTGGGGTTGGCGCGCTTGTCGTGGGAGACCTCGATTTCGCGGCGGTAGTCTTCGACCAGGCCTGATGGGCAGGTGGGGTCCAAGCGCATCGAGGTGAGCAGTTCGCGGGCGAGTTCCATCAGGGTGGTGGTGCGGGTGACCGGGTTTTCGGCGGGGACTTCGTGGAAGTCACGCATGGCTTCGGCGAGTTTGTTGCTGGCCTCGGTGGAGGTGGCGCCATAGCGTTGGATCAGGGTGGTCTGCCACGCTCCGTAGTGGCGGACGGTGGTCCGCCAGCTCCCGTTGCGTTGTTTGCGGGGTGTGGACGGGGTCCCGAAAGTTCCGACGGGACGGGCATGTCGTCCGGGCACGATTTTCCCTTCTCGGACAGGACAGATGCCGGATCACGGGCGGTCGAGGCCACGCCGAAGGCGCGCCTGGCCGGATGCGGCGAGTGGAAGTTCAGGGCAGGCTGCGGCGGAGGCGGATCGGCTCGACCTCGGGGCGTTGACGTTCCCAGGCCCGGATATCAGCGAGCCGGTATCGGCGGTGTCGGCCCAGGCGGGCATAGCGTGGCCCGGTGCCGTCGGAGGCCCAACCGGCCAGCGTCTTAGCCGGGATCTGCATCCGCTGCGCGAGATCGGCAGTGGTCAACCACTTCTCGTCATCGGCGGTAGCTGCAGGCGCGGGCTCGGTGGCATTCCCCGGGGTGGTCTCGCGAAGCCGTTGGCGCTCCCAGGCGCGGACGGCAGCGAGCCGGTATCGGCGGTGTCGGCCGAGGTGGCTGTAGCGGGGTCCGGTGCCCGCGGAGGCCCAGGAGGCGATGGTCTTGAGGGGGATGCGCCAGCGCGCGGCGAGATCTGGGCTGGTGAGCCAGGTTTCGCCGTCGGGCAGAGGGGAACCGGAATTCGCCGCGTCGGGCGATGGGAGAGGAGAGGAAGGCATGCGTCGCTCACTAATGTGTTGCGATCAGTAGCTCTTCCTGCGGTCGAGTATATCGGAGGGCCCGCTGACGGCCTCGGGAGCTTGCGGCCCGCCGGGACCGGGCGATACCTGGCAGGTGTGCGTCAGGCCGACGCCGGGCGGCGTTGGCTTGCCCTCGAACCGTCCTATCGGGATACGCCGATTGCCCCGACCGGGGCATTATGTGATGTCAGACACAAAATGCTGAGCTAGGCGGCTCATGGTCGATGGTTTGGGCGGACTCGGCGCTCCCGCAGACCTTGTGGTAGCCCGTGACGGGGCTTTTTTTTGGGTGAGTGTGTGTGTGGGGCGGACACAGT
>NZ_JBHXMY010000244.1:0-8414 GCF_042720195.1 Nocardia sp. NPDC058497
CAGTACCACTCACTGCGGCGGCTGATGGAACTGCCCGATGACACCCCGGTCTGGCCCACCCACGGCGCGGGCTCGTTCTGCTCGGCGGCCACCGGCACCGAGCGGGTCAGCACCATCGGCAAGGAACGCGCGACCAATCCGCTGCTGCAGGTCGAGGGCGAAGACGCGTTCGTGGCGGCGCTGCTGGCGTCGCTGGGCAATTTCCCCGACTACTTCCTGCGCCTGGGCGCGGTCAACCACAATGGCCCGGCAGTCCTCGGCTCCACCCCGGCGCTGACGCCGTTGACCGGCGACCAGGTTGCCGACCTGATCGCCGAGGGCGCACAGGTCGTGGATGTCCGTGCCGCGGCAGATTTCGCCGCTGGGCACATCCCCGGATCCCTGTCGATCACCCTGCGGCCGGTCTTCGCGACCTGGCTGGGCTGGCTGGCCGACCCGAACCGGCCCGTGGTCATCGTCCGTGATGCCACTCAGGACCGTGACGACATCGTCTGGGAGGCAGCCAAAGTCGGATTCGACTCGCTCGCTGGAGAACTCGACGACGGCATCACCGGATGGACCGGTGCCGTGGCGGATGCGGTGAACTTGGCCGGTGCCCAGGAACTCTCGGCACAGACTCCGGCGACGGTGCTCGACATCCGCCAGCGCGGTGAATTCGCCGCTGGGCACGTGCCCGGGGCACGCAGCATCGAATTAGGCACCCTCGCTGAGCATCTGGTCGAGATCCCGGCCGGGCCGGTGGCGGTGATGTGCGGACACGGCGAGCGCGCCATGACCGCGGCCAGCATCCTCGAAGCCGGCGGCCGCGCCGATATCCACGTCTTGGAAGGCTGCCCCGACGACTACGCCGCCGCCCTCGGCCAAGACCTCCAGGTCGGGTCGTGAGCCTGCGCCCGCGCGTGCGGACCCCGGTTCTGGGGCTGCGGGAGAACGCCGCACAGTTCACCCTGCTTGTCGCGGTCAACGCGCTCGTCGGTGGCATGGTGGGCCAGCAGCAGACCGTGCTGCCGTTGCTGGCGGAGTCCGAATTCGGGCTCACCGGTTACACCTTCATCTTCACCTACGTCGCCGCGTTCGGGATCACCAAGGCGATCGCGAACTACTTCGCGGGTACCTTCTCCGACCGCTACGGCCGCAAACCGGTCCTGCTGGTGGGCTGGCTGTTCGCGGTGCCGGTGCCGCTGATGCTGATCGCCGCCCCGAACTGGGGCTGGGTCGTAGCGGCCAACGTGCTGCTCGGAATCAACCAGGGTCTGACCTGGTCGACCACGGTCGTGATGAAGATCGACCTGGTCGGGCCCTCGCGCCGCGGACTGGCGATGGGTCTGAACGAAGCCGCGGGCTACGGCGCGGTCGCGATCAGTTCCTTGCTCGCGGGCTACCTCGCCGAACGCTACGGACTGCGCCCGGCACCGTTCCTGCTCGGCCTCGCCTATACCGCACTGGCCCTGGCGATCTCGGGGTTCTTCATCCGCGAAACCCGCGGCTATGCCCATCTGGAAGCCGCCGAGCACACCCCGCGCGCCGACGGGCTCCACGACCACCTGCACGCGGATCTGACCGATCGCCAGATCGCTGTGCAGACCAGCCTGACCGAACCCGCCCTGTCCTCGGCCAGCCACGCCGGACTGGTCAACAACCTCAACTTCGGCCTGTCGTGGGGACTGTTCCCGCTACTGTTCGCCACCGCGGACCTCAGCGTCGGCCAGATCGGGTTGCTGTTCGCCCTCTATCCCGGCGTGTGGGGCGCCGGGCAGTTGGTCACCGGGGCGCTGTCGGATCGGTGGGGACGCAAACACCTCATCACCGGCGGTATGACCCTCCAAGCCGCCGCGCTGGCGATCATCGCCGCCTCCGATGGATTCACCGGCTGGGCAGCCGGTGCGATCCTGCTGGGCGCCGGGACCGCCATGGTCTATCCGACCCTGCTCGCCGTGATCGGCGATGTCGCCCATCCGCTCTGGCGAGGCCGCGCGGTCGGGGTCTACCGGGTCTGGCGCGACCTCGGCTACGCCGTCGGCGCCGTCATGGGCGGTATCGTCGCCGACCTGCTCGGCCTGCACGCCGCGGTCTGGGCGGCCGCCGCCGTCAGCGCCGCCGCCGCGGTGGCCGTCGGCATCCGGATGTATGAGACTCACCCACCGCAGAAGACCCCGACCCGATAAGACTCTCGGCGACATTTCTTGTGGTGAGGTCTTGCGCTGCAAGTTTTGAAAGCGCACACTTACGAAAGTGGAGGCTTTCAAAGATGTGGATCTGGCGATCCTGGGCGATCCGACCCGCAAGGTGATCTTCGAACGCCTCGCCCGGCGACCGTCGTCAGTGGGCGAGCTGGCCGAATCGCTGCCGATCACCCGGCAAGCGGTGTCGCAGCATCTGCGGGTCCTCAAACAGGGAGGTCTCGTGGTGGCCACACCGGACGGCACGCGGCGGATCTACCGGATCAACCCCGAAGGCCTCGCCGCGATCCAGGCGTATTTCCAGCACATCTGGGACGACGCGCTGACCGCTTTTCAGAAGGCCGCCGACGCGGCGGCCCCCGATCCCGAACAGGAGAATCGACCATGAGCATCACCCCGCAGCAGCTTCCTGTCCTGGCAGGCAAAGCCACCGTCGCGATGACCCCGGATCGGGCGTTCGCGTTCTTCACCGAATCGTTCGGCAGCTGGTGGCCCGCGGCCTATCACATCGGCCAGGTCGACATGGCCGACGCGATCCTGGAACCGGGCGAGGGCGGCCGCTGGTACGAGCGCGGCGTCGACGGCACCGAATGCGACTGGGGCCGAGTACTGGTGTGGGAGCCCCCGCACCGGCTGGTGGTGACCTGGCAGATCAACGGACGCTGGGAATACGACCCCGACCCCGCCCGCGCCAGCGAGATCGAGGTCCGGTTCACCGCCGAGGGCCCCGAGCAGACGAGCGTCACCCTCGAACACCGCCACCTCGACCGGCTCGTCGACGGCAAGGCCATCCAGGACACCATCGTCGAACGCGGCGGCGGTTGGAGCACCCTGCTGGAACTGTTCGCCAAGGCCGCCGAGGCCCGGTCCTGATCATGCCGAACGCCGGCGACGAGGTCGTCGTCTACACCCGTCCAGGTTGCCCGTTCTCGATGAAGCTGCGGTTGCAGCTACGGCTGACGCGGCTGCGGTACTCCGAACGAGATATCTGGGACGACCCCGATGCCGCCGCCTACGTCCGATCCGTCGCCGACGGCAACGAGACCGTTCCCACTGTCTGCGTGGCCGGGCACGCTCTGGTCAATCCCAGTCTGCGCGAGGTGCTTTCGCTGGTCCGGCGTTATGCCCCGGATGCGCTGCCGCGCCGTTGAGAACGGGGTTTCGCATCACTTTCCGGACTTCCGGGTCAGTCTGTCTTCCCGTCAAAAGACGTCAATGATCGACACGAGTGATACCTAGCGGCATCATGCGTTCATGGCCATGACACTGCGGTTGTCCGAGGAACAGACGGACGCCTTACGGCGTCGTGCAGAGGCCGAGCACATGTCGATGCAGCAGGTCGCCTTGGCTGCTATCGACAACTACATCAACCAGCCGACGGAGTCGGGTCGGCGTCGCGCTGTGCCGGTCGATGAGCTGTTCGCAGCGTTCAGTGACCTATCGCCGATGGATCTTGATCGATTCAGGGCAGATCAGGATGAGCACGTCGACGGGTCGGCCCACTTCGATGCCTATCTCCGGGCTGCACGGTCCGGAGAAGCGGTAGTCGCGGTACAGCGCCCGTAAGGGTCATCGAGCCACCACCATTCGACATCCTCGTGTCCGATCGGCTCCGACCCGCCGACCACCGACGCTGATCGGATTCCTGTCAGGTCTTGGTCCACATCCGCGCGACACCCTCGCGGGTAGCGCGACTACCTACGGGGAGATCCAGCACGTCCTGCAGGGTCGGGTCCTCGTCGATGGCGTGCCACAGGTGCCCGATCTTGCCGCCCGGCCCGGCGTGGGACGACCCGATCAGCTGCCACCACCCGTCCTCGTCATGACCGACGTGCAGGATCGGTTCCTGCTGCTCGAATACCTGTGCGGTCTGGATGCATTGGGTGCCGACGACCCAATGCCGCATCCACCATGCGCGTGGATCCCGCTCCATCACCCGATCGACCACCCACCACGCGAACGGCAGATCTTCGTGCGCCCGTGCCTGTTCGGCGGTCAGATCCGGACCACCTTGTGGAACCTGCTCGAAGGGATCGTCCACGAGACCGTACGCATGCGAGCCTTGATACGGACGGACCACGGCGTGGAAGGTCGCACCTCCGGGATTGCCCGCCCCGATGCCGATGGTGATCCGTCCCGCGTGTGGATCGGACCCGGTGGTCCAGCCCAGCGCATAGGACGCCAGTTCACCCTGCGGCCCGACGAATTCACCGAATGCCCGCCGATCCATGCCACTCGCATCCGCCGTCGGCACCTCGATCATTCGGCCTGGAATCACATCCACATTCACCAAGGGATCGTAGCCACGGCTCTGCACGCTCGGCATGGCGATCCAGGCGGCGAACGCGTGCTTCAGGCCGACGCCTCGGCGCTTTCCTTGCGTGCCCGTGCGGCGACGGCGGCCGGCATCGGCTCGTGCCGTAGGTACCCGCGGGCGAACGAACCCGCTCCGTGGGTGAGCGATCGCAGGTCGATGACATACCTGCTCAGTTCGAGTTCGGGTACCTCGGCCCGGATCCGGGTGCGGCCGGTCTCGGCCGGTTCGGTGCCGAGAATGCGGCCGCGCCGGGTGGACAGGTCGCCGAGGACGGCGCCCAGATGGTCGTCGGGGACCGTGACCCGCACCGCGGCAACCGGTTCGAGCAGCAGGGTCCCGGACGCGTCCGCCGCGTCGCGAAGGGCGAGGGCACCCGCGGTCTGGAAGGCGGCGTCGGAGGAGTCCACCGAGTGCGCTTTCCCCTCCACCAGTGTCACCCGCACATCCACCAGCGGATATCCGGGAGTGACCCCGCGCGCGGCCTGCGCCCTTGCCCCTTTCTCCACCGATCCGATGAACTGCCGCGGCACCACCCCACCGACCACCCGGTCGACGAACTCGAATCCCGTCCCCGTCGGCAGCGGTTCCACCTGGATCTGGCACACCGCGTACTGCCCATGCCCGCCGGACTGCTTCACCAGCCTGCCGCGCCCCTCGCCCGCCGCGGCGAGCGTCTCCCGTAACGCCACGCGATACGGTTCCACGTCCACCCGCACCCCGAACCGCCCGCGCAACCGTTCCAGCGCGACATCCCGGTGGGCTTCCCCCAGACACCACAGCACCAGCTGATGGGTGTGTTCGTTGTTTTCCAGCCGCAGGGTCGGATCCTCGGCGACGAGCCGGGTCAGGCTCTGCGAGAGCTTGTCCTCATCGGACTTCCCCCGCGCCCGGATAGCCACGGGCAGCAGGGGTTCCGGCAGCTGCCATGGCTCGATCAGCAGGGGATTCCCGGTGCCGGACAGGGTGTCGCCGGTTTCCGCGTGGCCGAGTTTGCTCACGAACGCGATATCGCCGGCAACGGCCTCGGTCAGTGTCCGCTGTTGTTTCCCGAACGGCGCGGTGACCCCGCCGACCCGGTCGTCGGCATCGTGCTCGGGTCCGCAGACGTGGACGGTGTCCTCGCTGTGCAGCGTGCCGGAGAACACCCGCACCAGCGATACCCGTCCCACATACGGGTCGGACGAGGTCCGGATGACCTCCGCGGCGAGTTCGGCCGCCGGATCGCAGCGCAGTGCGGTGGGCGCGGCGCCGTCGCCGCGCGGCACGGCCGACAGCGGGTGTTCGATCGGTGTCGGGAACCCGGCCGTGACCAGTTCCAGCAGTTCGAGCGTGCCGAGGCCCTGCTCCGCTTCCTCGGCCGCCGGTGCCGCGAACAGCACCGGATGGAAGCTTCCGCGCGCCACGGCTCGTTCCAGGTCGTCGACCAGGGTGTCGAGTTCGACGGGTTCGCCGTCGAGGTACCGGTCCATCAGCGTTTCGTCTTCGCTCTCGGCGATGATCGCCTCGATCAACCGATCGCGGGCCGGGTCGATCACCGCGAGCTGTTCCGCGGAAGGTTCGGTGCGCACCCGTTTCCCGCTGCGATAGTCGGCGACCCGTCGCTCGAGCAGTTCCAGCAGTCCGATCGCGGGCCGGTGCCCGTCGGGGCTCTTCTGCCCGTAGACCGGCAGGTGCAGGGGCAGCACGGTATCGCTCGCTCCGTCGGTCAGCAGCGCCTGACAGGTCTGCACCAGTTCCGCGTACTCCGCCCGCGCCGTGTCCAGATGTGTCATCACGATCGCCCGCGGCATCCCCACCCGCGCGCATTCGGCCCACAGTTCCCGCGTCGCCCCCGCCACACCCTCCACTCCGTCGGCCGCCGACACCAGGAAAAGCGCCGCGTCCGCCGCCCGCAACCCGGCCCGCAGTTCGCCGACGAAATCCGGGCATCCCGGCGTATCGATCAGATTGATCTTCACCCCGCCCCACATCACCGGGACCACCGACACCTGCACAGATCTGTGCTGTCGCCGTTCGACCTCGTCGTAGTCCGACAGCGATGTCCCGTCCTCCACCCGGCCTGCCCGGTTCACCGTCCCGGTCGCCAACGCCAGCGCCTCCACCAGCGTCGTCTTCCCCGCACCGCTGCTGCCAACCAACGCCACGTTCCGGATGCTCTCCGGTCGCTGCGCCCCGTTCGTCCGGTCCACCATGTCGCACGCTCCCTCGGATTAGGGACCCGGCTCCTTCGAGCTTCCCACCGCAGGTAGGGGCACGTCCACGGTTTCCGGCCGATCGATGCTGCGACCCGGTGATGTATGGCCGCTCAGGGGGAAGCGGGCGCGGACTCGCGGGTGGCCAGATCGGCCCTCCATTCCCGGAAGCCCTCTTCGGTCCGGCCCCGCCGCCAGTAACCGGAGATCGATGCGGCCCACTCGGCGGAAACCTCCCGTTCTCTGCGGATGTAGCGGCGCAGATCGTGCATGACGGCGTGCGCTTCGCCGTGGATGAATACCTGCACCTGCCCCTCCCGCCAGACCGCGGCGCGCACAGCCTCGGCCAGCGCTTCGCCCGGCGCCCGGTCGCCTCGATGCAACCAGGTCAGCTCCACCCCGTCAGGCTTGGCGACAGGGAGCTCGTCCTCGGGCCCAGCCACCTCCACGAAGGCGATACCCGCGGCCGTCGCCGGCATCGACTCGAGCGCGGCGGCGATAGCGGGCAGCGCGGAATCGTCACCCGCCAGCAGATGCCAGTCCGCCTCGGCGCGTGGGGCATAGGCACCGCCTGGACCGTAGACATCAATGGTGGCGCCCGGGGCTGCCTGCGCTGCCCACGGTCCGGCGATGCCTTCGTCACCGTGATATACGAAGTCGATCGCGACCTGTTCGCCGGCCCGGTCGATCGAGCGCAGGGTGTACGTGCGCAGCACCTCGACGCCGTCTACCGGGAAGATGAGTTTGACGTACGAATCGGTGGACGCCCCGACCTCCAGACCGGAAGCGAGGAAGTGCACGCGCACCATATGCGGGGACAGACGTTCGGTGCGCAGCACCGTCAGGGTGGTACGGGGGCGAGCCAAGGAAACCTCCAGTAGTTAGCGTTACCTAACAAACGTACCCCCGGTCCCCTCTCGCGCACAGATTTTATGGCATGCGTGCCAGGTCACAGGTGGTTGTCGGTGGCCTGGCGCATACTGGCGCACATGGCGTATGACACGGAGCTTGCCGAGCGGGTCAGGGAGCTGGTGTATCCGCGTGGCGACATCGACGAGAAGAAGATGTTCGGTGGACTCGCCTTTCTGGTCGGCGGCAATATGGCTGTCGCGGCGAGCGGTCAGGGCGGTCTGCTCGTGCGGGTCGACCCCGCCGAGAGCGAGACCTTGATCGACGGTGCGGCGATCACGCCGATGACGATGGCCGGCCGCGAGATGACCGGCTGGCTGCGCGTCGCACCGGACCTCGTCGCCGATGACACGGTCCTGCGCGAGTGGGTCGAACGCGGCGTGGCGTTCGCCGCCGCCCTGCCCCGCAAGCGCTGAGCAATGGGTGCCGCAGGAGTCGGCATGGAGGCTGCCGCTGAGCGCCAGGATGCGCAGTTCGCCTCTGGCGGTGGTCAAGGCCTGGTGCCGCTGTCAGTGGAGACGTCAGGTGTGTGTCAGCTCGGTGTCAGCCTGCCCGGCCACAGTGTGTACATCGAACAAAACAGTCGGCACCGACACAGTCAGTGCCACAACCGATTTCGAGGAGTACACACCATGTCCATCACCATCACCCTGACCGACCAGGACAAGGCCACCCTGCGCACCGCCGCCTACGGCGCCGTCTCGCTGATCGCCGCCGCCGGTGCGCCGCACAAGGGGATCTCGCACGGTTCCCTCGCCCTGACCTCGGCGACCGGCCTGGTCGGGCACGTGCTCGCCGCCACGTCCAAGGACATCC
>NZ_JBHXMY010000245.1:0-8369 GCF_042720195.1 Nocardia sp. NPDC058497
GCGTCTTTTGTTTAAAAGAGACTGGCTTTGAACGAATCCGCATGGTCCGCTCCTTTCCGAAGGTTCGCTGCACGAGTGCGGCGCGTCGACAGCTACTTGACGAAGCCGATCTTGGTGTAGTCGAGCGAAGCCAATCCTGCCGCACCGAAGTTCGCCAGGTT
Source organism: Nocardia sp. NPDC058497 (assembly GCF_042720195.1). NCBI lineage: Bacteria > Bacillati > Actinomycetota > Actinomycetes > Mycobacteriales > Nocardiaceae > Nocardia > Nocardia sp. NPDC058497. Next base: position 162 of record NZ_JBHXMY010000245.1, read on the forward strand.
GTCCCGCACCGCGACATTGCCCGCGGACTGGAACAAGGGCACGGAATGCCCCTCCTCGAAGATCTTTCGATCGAGCTGGTTGGCCAGCTGCTTCGCCTTGACCGGATCGAGCTCGGAGACGGTCTGCTCGATCAGGGCGTTGATCTCAGGGGAGCCGATGCGGCCGTAGTTTCCCTGAATATCGTCCGGGTTGTAGCCGTAGATCTGGGTCAGGCTGCTGAGCGGGAAGGGGTCGCCTGCCCAGAACCACTGGCCGACGTCGAAGTTGCCCGGCTGGAGCACATCCGAGAAGAGTCCGGCTCCTGGCTTCGTCTCGATCGTCAGCTTGACGCCGATCTGTGCGAGGTTCTGCTGGATGATCTGCCCGATCTGGATATTGGTCGGGTCGTTGTACATGACGTCGCGGATCTCGAGCTTGCGCCCGTCCTTTTCGCGCACGTCGCCATTGAGCTTCCAGCCGAGAGCGTCGAGCTCCTCGGCCGCGGCCGCCGGATCGAAGGGGAGGCTGTTGTCCTGGTAGCCGTCCTGGCCGCGCAGGTAGATGTGATTGTTCAGCGGCTGCGGATCCTGGACGAGCCCGTTCTGGACAGCGGTGACGATGCCCTGACGATCGATCGCCTTCGAGATCGCCACTCGGACACCCTGGTCGGCGAGGACGGAGCCGGGTGCACCGTTGAATGTGAAGTGGCCCCAGCTGTTGCCGGGCGCTCGGCGAATCGCGACGCCCGCTGTGTCTCTCGCGGATTTCAACTCGTCGCGACTGGCAACGCCCACCGCATCGATCTCGTTGTTCAGCAGAGCGGGAACGAACGCGGAGCTGTCGAGCACGCTGAAGGTAATGGTGTCGAGCTTCGGCTTGTCGCCCCACCACTTCGGATTGTGCCCGAGGACGACCCGGTTCTGCCCGCGGTCCACGGACTGGACGACGAACGGGCCGGACGACACGGTCAGCGCATCGACCTGGCTGTTGTTGAAGGCTTCCGGTGTGGCTGTGATCGACTTCGGGAACAGGAACGAGTTGCCCGCGAATTGACCACGCCAATCGGCATAGTGCTTCTTGAAGGTGATGACGGCCTGCTTGTCATCGACACCGCGCTCGACCTTTTCGACGCGATCGAAACCGCTGTTGTTGGCGATCAAGAAGGCCTTGTCGGCGCCACTGAGGGCCGCGGCCTGGGACTTGATGTCCTCCCAGGAAATCGGAGTGCCGTCCGTCCATACCGCTTTGGGGTTGATCGTGTACGTGACCTGCTGCGGATCGGTATTGGTCAACGCGACATCGGTGAAGAAGTCGGTATTCACCGAGAGCTCCGCTGCCGCGTTCGTCTTGAAGGCTCGCGGCATCACCGGACGCAGCAGGGCACCGGTGTCGCCGTCGTTGCCGTCGGTGTGCAGGTTGTTCCAGTTCTCGGGCAGGGAGGTCAGCGCCAGCCGCAGATTGCCACCATCACGCAGCTCGCTGACATCCCTGGGGTTGATGTCGTTGGTGGTGCCGAGCGCCGCAGAGCCCTCCGCGGTGACCTCCTCGCCCGAGCCGCACCCGGCAGCGAGCACGCTGACTATGACCAGTGGTATTGCCAGACGGGTGGTCATTGAACGAATCCGCATGGTTCGCTCCTTTCCGATAGTTCGCTGCACAAGTGCGGCGCGTTTACCTCATGAGCCGGACGGCGTGAGTAGCTGCGGCTATTTCACGAAGCCGATCTTCGTGTAGTCGTATGACGCCAATCCCGGCGAGCCGATATTGGCGAGGGTGGTGCGGGCGCCGTAGCTGCCGTCGGACTGCATGAGCGGCAGGGAGTGGCCTTCCTCGAAGACCATGCGGTCAACCTGGTTGGCCAGGTCGATGGACTTCTGGGGGTCGAGTTCGGTGAGGGTGCGTTCGATGAGGGCGTTGAGTTCGGGGGAGCCGATGCGGCCGAAATTGCCCTGCAGGTCGTTGGGGTCGTAGTAGTAGATCTGGCGGAGGCTGGCGAGGGGGAACGGGTCGCCCTGGAAGGTGAATTGGGCGGCGTCGAAATCGCCGGGCTGGATGACGTCGGTGAAAAGGCCCGCGGCGGGTTTGGTGTCGATGGTCAGGCCGACGCCGATCGCCGCCAGGTTCTGCTGGATGATCTGGGCGATCTGGACCCAGGTCGGGTCGTTGTACATGACGTCGCGGATGACGAGTTCGCGGCCGTCCTTTTCGCGGACGTCGCCGTTGAGTTTCCAGCCGAGTGCGTCGAGTTCCTTGGCGGCGGCGGAGGGATCGAAGCCGAGGCTGTTGTCCTGGTAGCCCTTCTGGCCCTGTAGGAAGACGTGGTTGTTCAGCGGTTGGGGGTTCTCGACGAGGCCGTTCTGGATCGCGGAGACGATGCCCTGGCGGTCGATCGCCTTCGAGATCGCCACGCGCACAGCGGGGTCGGCGAGGATCGAGCCGGGTGCGCCGTTGAAGGTGATGTGGCGCCAGCGATTGCCGGGGGCGCGGCGGACGACCAGTCCTTCGGTGCCGCGCACGGTCTTCACATCGTCGATGGTGGTGAGCAGCGTGAGGTCGAGTTCGTTGTTCTGCAGGGCCTGTACCCATGACGATCGGTCGAGCACGCTGTAGGTGATGGTGTCGAGGACCGGCTTGTCGCCCCACCATTTCGGGTTGCGGCCCAGGGTTATCCGGCCCTGGGCGCGGTCGGTGCCGGTGATGACGAAGGGGCCCGAGGTAAGGCTGATCGCGTCGACGAGGCTGGTGTTGAACGCCTCGGGCGTGCTGGTCACCGACTTCGGGTACAGGGAGCTGTTGCCTGCGAACTGGCCGCGCCAGTCGGCGAACGGGGTGTGGAAGGTGAGGATCGCCTGGCGGTCGTCGACGCCGCGCTCCACCTTCTCGACGAACTCGAAACCACTGGTGATCGCGATCAGGTAGCGCTTGTCGCGGCCGCTGAGCGCGTTCGCCTGCGCGGCGATGTCCTCCCAGGTGATCGGCGAGCCATCCGACCACACCGCTTTCGGGTTGATCGTGTACGTCACCCGCATCGGGTCGGTGCTGGTCAGCGCGATGTCGGTGAAGTAGTCGGTGTCCACGCTGAGCTGTCCGGCCGCGTCGATCTCGAACGAGCGCGGCATCATCGGCCGCAGGATGTCGGCGATCTCGGCCTCGTTGCCGTCGTTGGACAGCGTGTTCCAGTTCGCCGGATATGAGGTGGTGGCCAGCCGCAGGTTCCCACCCTCGCGCAGCGCGTCCAACCCCTGGGGATTGATATCGCTGGTCGTCCCGAGTGCATCGCTGAGGCCGGTCGCCGACTCCTCACCCGCCCCGCACCCCGCCACGATCATCCCGGCCGCCACCACCACGGCGGCGCAGCGCAGCCGGGCACGGCGGCGGGACTGCATTCCTCGGGATCTCATGGCGTGCCTCCTGGTGTTCAGCCGCTGACGACGGGTTCCGGGACTGCCGCGATCAGCGCGCGGGTGTACTCGTGCTGAGGATTCGCGAAGATCTGCTCGGCCGGGCCGGATTCGACGATCTTGCCGCGCAACATGACGGCGATGTCGTGGGCGAGATTGCGGACCACGGACAGGTCGTGCGAGACGAACAGGTAGGACAGTCCGCGCTCGGCTTGCAGGTCACGCAGCAGGTTCAGGACGCCTGCCTGGATCGACACGTCCAGGGAGGAGACCGGTTCGTCGAGGACGAGCAGCTGGGGGTCGAGAGCGAGGGCGCGGGCGATGCTGATGCGCTGTTTCTGGCCGCCGGAGAAGTCGGCGGGGTAGCGCTCGGCGTGTTCGGGGCGCAGGCCGACCTGGCGCAGCAGCTCCGGGACCCGGCGGTTGACCTCCTCGCGGGAGCGGCCGTCGATGCGCAACGGTTCGGCGAGGGCGTCGAAGATCGGCAGGCGCGGGTCGAGGGAGGAGCTGGGGTCCTGGAAGACGATCTGCATCTTGCGGCGGATCTCGCGGGTGCGGTCCCTGGTGAGGCTCGCGACGTCGTTGCCGAGTACCTCGATGCTGCCCGACTGCGGGCGCACCAGGTCCATGATCTGGGACAGGGTCGTCGACTTGCCCGAACCCGATTCGCCGACCAGGGCCAGGGTGCGGCCGGTACGCACGGCGAAGCTGATGCCGTCGACGGCGCGGACCTCGCCGGTCTTGCGGCGCAGCAGCACGCCGGAGGTGAGCGCGAAGGTCTTCACCAGGTCGGTGACCCGCAAAACGACATCGGAATCGATGGCGTCGGGCCGCGCCGGTTCGGCGATCTCCTTGCGGTAGGCCTGGAACAGCTGGGCCGTGCCGACCTCGGCGGTGCGGATGCAGGCCGCCGAGTGCCGGGGCGCGACCTTCTCCAGCGGCGGTTCGGCGGCGGTGCAGTCGTCGATGGAGATCGGGCAGCGCGGCGCGAACGAGCAGCCACGCGGCAGATCGTGCATGGCGGGCGGCGCGCCGACGATCGGGATCAGCGGCATGCGCGGCGGGCCGTCCATGCGCGGGATCGAGCCGAGCAGACCCACCGTGTACGGCATCCGTGGCGCGGTGAAAAGCTCGGCGACCGGCGCGGTTTCGACGACCTTGCCCGCGTACATGACCGCGACCCGGTCGGCGATCGTGGCCGCGATGCCCATGTCGTGGGTGATCATGATGACGCCCGCGCCGGTGATGTCGCGGGCCTTGCGCAGCAGGTCCAGGATCTGGCGCTGCACCGTCACGTCGAGTGCGGTGGTCGGCTCGTCGCAGATGATCAGCGCCGGATCGTTGGCGATGGCCATGGCGATCACCACGCGCTGGCGCATACCGCCGGAGAACTCGTGCGGGAACGCCCGCGAGCGCAGCCGCGCGTCGGGGATGCCGACGAGTTCGAGCAGCTCGATGGCGCGTTCGCCCGCTTCCTTGCGGCTCATCGAGCCGTGCGCGAGCAGCGCCTCGGCCACCTGGTCGCCCACCCGGTACACCGGGGTCAGCGCCGAGAGCGGGTCCTGGAAGACCATGCTGATCGAGGAGCCGCGCAGCTTCGACATCTGCTTGTCGCCCAGGCCGAGCAGCTCGCGCCCGCGCAGCCGGATCGAGCCCTGCACGCGCGCCTGTTCGGGCAGCAGGCCGATCACCGCCAGCGAGGACACCGACTTGCCGGAACCGGACTCGCCGACGATCGCGAGTACCTCGCCGTCGGCGACGGTGTAGTTCACCCCGCGCACGGCGTCGACGCGGCCTTCCTCACCGGGGAAGGAAACCCGCAGGTCGGTCACTTCGAGCAGGGGTGCGGTGGACGTGGTCATCGCTTCTCGTCCTTCTTCTCGGCGACTTCCTTGCGCGCCTTGCGGGCGCCGCGGGCACCCGGGTCGAAGGCGTCACGCAGGCCGTCGCCGACGAGGTTGGCGCACAACACGATCGTGATCAGCAGGCCACCGGCGAACAGGAACAGCCACGGGTAGGTCAGCGCGGACTTGGTGCCCGCGGCGATCAGCGAACCCAGCGACACATCGGGCGGCTGGACACCGAAACCGAGGAAGCTCAAACCTGTTTCGGCGCTGATCGCGGCGCCGACGGCCAGCGTGGTGTCGATGATCAGGATCGAGGCGATGTTCGGGATGATGTGGCTGATGATGATCTTGTGTGTCGGCACGCCCATATACCGTGCGGCGCGAATGAATTCGCGTTCACGCAGGCTCAGGGTGAGACCACGGATGATGCGGGCCGAGATCATCCAGCCCAACACGCTGAGCAGCACGATCAGGATCAGGATCGACCCGGAACCCTTGGTGCGCGGGGCGAACAGCGCGATGATGATGAACGCGGGGACGACCAGCAGCAGGTCGACCAGCCACATGATGGCCCGGTCGGTCCAGCCGCCGAGCAACCCGGCCAGCGCGCCTGCGGTGGAGGCGATGATGCTGGAGAAGATCGCCACGCAGAAGCCGATGACCAGCGACTTCTGCAACCCGCGCATGGTCTGGGCGAGCACGTCCTGGCCGATCTGGGTGGTGCCGAACGGATGCTCGAGGCTCGGCGGCTTCAGCAGCGCCTTGTAGTCCATCTGCTGGTAGTCCCACGGCAGCAGCGGCGGCAGCGCGAAACTGACGATCACCAGCAGGAGCAGGATCACCGCGCCGACCACGGCGGGTTTGTTGCGCAGGAAGCGCCGCCAGACGAGCTTGTGGCGCCCGGCCGCGACCGCCTCGGGGGCGCCGACGACGATGAGTTCGGTTTCGGTCATGAGATACGCACCCTCGGGTCGAGAAGGGCCAGCACGACATCGGAGAGCAGACCCGACACCAGCACCACCAGCCCGGCGAAAGTGGCCACCGTGACGACGATATAGAGGTCCTGGGCGTTGACCCCGTCGATGAACCATTCGCCGACGCCGTGCCAGCCGAAGATTCGCTCGACGAACACCGCGCCGGTGATCAAACCGCCGAGGCTGTAGGCGAACAGGGTGGCCATCGGGATCAGGGCGGTGCGCAGGCCGTGTTTGTAGAGGGCGCGATTGCGCGAGAGGCCCTTCGCCCGTGCCGTGCGGATGAAATCGCTCTGCAGCACGTCGAGCATGGCGTTGCGTTGGTAGCGGCTGTAACCGGCCATGCCGCCGAGCGCGAGCACCAGTGTCGGCAGGACGAGATGCTGTGCGCGGTCGACGAATTGGTTCCACACGCCGACGACCTGGGTCGCCGAGGTCTCGCCCGTGTACAGGAAGATCTGCGTGCCGGTGACCGTGTTGATCTGCAGCGCACCGTATTTCATCAGGGTGGCCAGCAGGAACACCGGCGTCGAGATGATCAGCAGTGACACCACGGTGGTGAAGTAGTCGCTGAATTTGTACTGCCGGATCGCCCCCGCCGCGCCGATCAGCACGCCGAGCACGGTGCCGATGACCGAGCCGAGGATCAGCAGTCGCAGGCTCACCGACACCCGCCTGCCCAGCTCCTCGCTCACCGGCTGGCCAGCCAGCGTCGTCCCGAAATCCCCTTGCACGACGCCGCCGAGCCAGGTGAGATAGCGCTGAGGGATCGGCTCGTCGAGGTGCAACTGCTCGGCCTTGGCATCGATCACCGACTGCGGCGGGCGCGGATTGCGCTGCTCGAGGCTGTCGAGCGGGCGGAAGGTGAGCGAGGCCAGGCTGAACGTCAGGAACGAAGCCAGCAGCAATAGCACGACGTAGTTGAGCGCGCGCCGCAACAAGAAGCCGGTCATCAGTCCCCTCTGGATCGGTATTCAGGCCCTGATCATAGGGACAGTCCGCCGTCCCCGTGTGGCGACGTGCGGCAGGATGGAATGGATGACGCCCCTGCACCCGAAACCGAAGTTGGTGGCCACCGATGTCGATGGCACGCTGATCGACGACGCGGACAAGGTATCTGCCCGCACCAAGTCCGCCGTCAACGCGCTCGTCGCCGACGGCGCCACCTTCGTGCTCGCCACCGGCAGGCCGCCGCGCTGGATCGATCCGGTCGTCAGCGAACTCGGGTACGCCCCGCTCGCGGTCTGCGGCAACGGGGCCGTCATCTACGACAGCGCCAACGATCGTGTCCTGTCCAGCCACACCCTGGACGTCGAGACCCTCGGCTGGCTGGCCGAACTCGCCGAACACGCGCTACCCGGCTGCGGGCTGGCCACCGAGCGCGTCGGCGCGAGCGCGCACGACGCCGCCACCCAGCAGTTCGTCAGCTCGCCCAACTACGAGCACGCCTGGCTCAACCCCGACGACACCGTCGTCTCGCACGCCGAGGTCATCGACTCGCCCGCGATCAAGATGCTGATCCGGCTCAGCTCGGCCCGCAGTTCCCAGATGCGCGCCGCGCTCGCGCCGCTGATCGGGGATCGCGCCGAGATCACCTACTCCACCGAGAACGGGCTGATCGAGCTGGCGGTGCCGCGGGTGACCAAGGCGTCCGGGCTGGCCGAGGTGGCGCGGCGGGTCGGCGTCGAAGACGCGTCGATCATCGCGTTCGGCGACATGCCCAACGACGTGCCGATGCTGACCATGGCCGGCCACGGCGTAGCCATGGGCAACGCGCACCCGGAGGCACGTGCCGCCGCCGACGAGGTCACCGGAAGCAACATCGACAACGGCGTCGCCATGGTCCTAGAACGCTGGTGGTCCTGAACTGGGCGATTGATCACCACGCTGTCAGGTGAGTTCGGCCGAGAGGCTTACGCCACCACGGCGTGGTGATCTTGATCGGACGTGTAACCGGCGGGGGCCGCGGGGGGGGGGGCCCCCGCCGCCGAGGAGGTCGACGAGGG
>NZ_JBHXMY010000246.1:0-8356 GCF_042720195.1 Nocardia sp. NPDC058497
TCGAACACCGACCCTTCCGAGACGGCCGACGGCTCGTGTCTGCGCCGAACTCCCGTTCCGGGTGCAGCTGCAGCTCTTCGGACAGGGTCACCCCGACCCGGCCCGCCTCGAGCAGGTCGACCAGCTTGGCCCGGTCCTCGAGCTCCGGGCAGGCGCCGTAGCCGAAGGAGTACCGCGCACCGCGGTAGCCGAGCTTGAAGTACTCGAGGATGTCGGCGGGATCGTCGTCGGCGACCGACTGGCCGTCCAGGGTCAGTTCCTCGCGCACCCGGCGGTGCCAGTACTCGGCCAGCGCCTCGGTGAGCTGCACGCCGATGCCGTGCACCTCGAGGTAGTCGCGGTAGTTGTCGGCCGCGAACAGCGCGTTGGCGAAGTCGGCGATCGGCTGACCCATGGTCACCAGCTGGAACGGCAGCACGTCGACCTGGCCGGTCTCGCGGGCCTGCTCGCGCGAGCGGATGAAGTCGGCGATGCACAGGAACCGGTCGCGCTGCTGACGCGGGAAGGTGAACCGGTACCGCTCCGTCGCGTCGGCGTCCGGCTCGGTGAGCACGATGACGTCATCGCCCTCCGACACCGCCGGGAAGTACCCGTAGACCACGGCGGCATGCTGCAGCACGCCCTCGGTGGCGAGCCGGTCGAGCCAGGCCCGCAGCCGCGGACGGCCCTCGGTCTCCACCAGTTCCTCGTAGGAGGGCCCGTCACCGCTGCGCTGACCACGCAGGCCCCACTGCCCCAGGAACAGCGCCCGCTCGTCGAGCAGACCCGAATACTCCTGCAGCGGCAGGCCTTTCACCACGCGGGTGCCCCAGAACGGCGGGGTCGGCACCGGCAGATCGGCGGCAACGTCGGAGCGCTCCGGCACCTCGATCGGCACCTCGGCGGCCTTGCGCTCGGCGGCGATCCGCTTGGAGCGCTCGTGGCGGGCCTTGCGCTCGGCGGCCTTCTCCTTGGCGGCGAGCGCCTCGGGGCTGTCGGGATCGAGACCGCCGCCGCGCTTGACGGTCATGATCTCGTCCATCAGCCGCAGGCCCTCGAACGCGTCGCGGGCGTAGTGCACGTCGCCCTCGTAGACGGCGGTGAGGTCGTTCTCCACATAGGCGCGGGTCAGCGCGGCGCCACCGAGCAGCACCGGGAACTGTTCGGCGACACCCTTGGCGTTGAGTTCCTCGAGGTTCTCCTTCATCACCACGGTCGACTTCACCAGCAGCCCGGACATGCCGATCACGTCGGCCTTCTTGTCCTGGGCGGCGTCGAGGATGGTGGCGATCGGCTGCTTGATGCCGAGGTTGACCACCTCGTAGCCGTTGTTGGACAGGATGATGTCGACCAGGTTCTTGCCGATGTCGTGCACGTCGCCCTTCACGGTGGCGAGCACGATCCGGCCCTTGCCGGAGTCGTCGGTGGCTTCCATGTGCGGTTCCAGGTGCGCGACAGCGGTTTTCATCACCTCGGCCGACTGCAGCACGAACGGCAGCTGCATCTGGCCCGAGCCGAACAGCTCACCGACGGTCTTCATGCCCGACAGCAGCGTCTCGTTGATGATCCGCAGCGGCGGCACCGTCTGCATCGCCTCGTCCAGGTCGACATCGAGGCCGTTGCGCTCACCGTCGACGATGCGCCGCTCGAGCCGCTCGAACAGCGGCAGCGCGGCCAGTTCCTCGGCGCGCGAGGCCTTCGACGACGCGGTCGAGACACCCTCGAACAGCGCCATCAGCTTCTGCAGCGGGTCGTAGTCCTCGCTGCGGCGGTCGTAGATCAGATCCAGCGCGACCTGGCGGTGCTCGTCGGGAATCCGGCTCATCGGCAGGATCTTCGAGGCGTGCACGATCGCCGAATCCAGGCCGGCTTCGACACATTCGTGCATGAACACCGAGTTCAGCACCTGCCGGGCGGCGGGGTTCAGGCCGAAGGAGATGTTGGACAGACCGAGGGTGGTCTGCACGTCCGGGTGCTTGCGCTTGAGCTCGCGGATGGCCTTGATGGTCTCCTCGCCGTCCTTGCGCGACTCCTCCTGGCCGGTGCCGAGGGTGAAGGTCAGCGTGTCGACGATGATGTCGGACTCCAGCAGACCCCAGTTGGTCGTGATGTCCTCGATCAGCCGCTCGGCGATGGCGACCTTGGCCTCGGCGGTGCGCGCCTGGCCCTCCTCGTCGATGGTCAGCGCGACGACCGCGGCACCGTGCTCGGACACCAGCCGCATGATCTGCTGGAACCGCGAATCCGGGCCGGCGCCGTCCTCGTAGTTCACCGAGTTCACCGCGCAGCGGCCACCCAGGTGCTGCAGACCGGCCTGCAGCACCGGCGGTTCGGTGGAGTCGAGCATGATCGGCAGAGTCGAGGAGGTGGCCAGGCGCGAGGCCAGCTCGTTCATGTCCTTGCTGCCGTCGCGGCCGACGTAGTCGACGCACAGGTCGAGCATGTGCGCGCCGTCGCGGGTCTGGTCCTTGGCGATCTCGAGGCAGCGCTGCCAGTCCTCGGCCAGCATCGCGTCGCGGAATGCCTTGGAGCCGTTGGCATTCGTGCGCTCACCGATCATCAGGATCGAGGCGTCCTGCTCGAACGGGACCGCGGTGTACATGCTCGACACCGACGGCTCGTGCTCGGGCGTGCGCCGCGCCTCGATCGGGGGCAGCGTGGTCTCGACCTCGCGCACCGCCTCGGCGACCTGGCGGATGTGCTCCGGGGTGGTGCCGCAGCAGCCGCCGACCATCGCGAGACCGAACTCGGAGACGAAGCCGCTCATCGCGACCGCGAGCTCCTCCGGGGTCAGCGGGTACTCCGCGCCGTTCGCGCCGAGCACCGGCAGGCCCGCGTTCGGCATCACCGACACCGGGATCTGCGCGTGCCGCGACAGGTGCCGCAGGTGCTCGCTCATCTCGTCGGGGCCGGTCGCGCAGTTCAGGCCGATCATGTCGATGCCGAGCGGTTCCAGCGCGGTCAGCGCCGCGCCGATCTCGCTGCCGACCAGCATGGTGCCGGTGGTCTCCACGGTGACGTGGGTGATGATCGGGATCCGCCGGCCCGCGGCGATCATGGCCCGCCTGCTGCCGGTGATGGCGGCCTTGACCTGCAGCAGGTCCTGGCAGGTCTCGATCAGGATGGCGTCGGCGCCGCCGTCGAGCATGCCGAGGGCGGCCTCGGTGTAGGCGTCGCGCAGCGAGACGAACGGCGCGTGACCCAGCGTCGGGAGCTTGGTGCCGGGGCCCATCGAGCCGAGGACGTAGCGCGGGGTGCCGTCGGCGGACGGACCCATCTCGTCGGCGACCTCCCGCGCGATCCGGGTGCCGCGCTCGGACAGGTCGCGGATCCGGTCCTGGATGTCGTAGTCGGCCAGGTTGGGCAGGTTGCAGCCGAAGGTGTTGGTCTCCACCGCATCCGCGCCCGCCGCGAAGTAGGCGCGGTGGATGTCGGCGAGGACATCGGGGCGGGTGTCGTTGAGGATCTCGTTGCATCCTTCGAGGCCACGGAAGTCGTCGAGCGTCAGATCCGCGGCCTGCAACATCGTGCCCATCGCACCGTCGCCGATGACGACACGCCGTCGCAGCGTGTCGAGGAGCGTGGTATCGAACCCGGTGGGCAAGGACGCAGACATGAGTCAAGACTAATGGGCGGCTCCGACGCGCAAGACCACTGCGGGTGAATCGAGTGGCGCCGGACACAGCTCGAGCGGGAAACACGCAACAGCGCCGGTCACCGCAAAACAATTCGCCGAAGACACTAGGCTGACCGGGTGGATGCCAGTGAAACCCCCGAGACGGAACTGCCGACGTTGCGCAATCCCGTGCTGGTCGCGGCCTTCGAGGGCTGGAACGACGCCGGTGACGCCGCCAGTGGCGCGGTCGAACATCTGGAGTTGATCTGGGACGCGGAACCGCTCGCCGAACTCGATTCCGAGGACTACTACGACTACCAGGTGAACCGCCCGACGGTGCGTCAGGTGGACGGGGTGACCAGGGAGATCCAGTGGCCATCGACCATGTTGTCGGTGTGCTCGCCCCCCGGTAGCGACCGCGACGTCGTGCTGCTGCGCGGGATCGAACCCAATATGCGCTGGCGCAGCTTCTGCAACGACCTGCTCGAGTTCATCGAGCAGCTGGGCGTGGAGACGGTCGTCATCCTCGGCGCGTTGCTGGCCGACACGCCGCACACGCGGCCCGTTCCGGTGACCGGTTCGGCGTACAGCCCGGAGGCGGCCGAGCGGTTCAGCCTGGAACAGACCCGGTACGAGGGCCCGACCGGGATCACCGGGGTGTTGCAGGACCAGTGCGTCAAGGCCGGGGTGCCCGCGGTGTCGTTCTGGGCGGCGGTGCCGCATTACGTGTCGCAGCCGCCGAACCCGAAGGCCACGATCGCGCTGCTGCACCGGGGGGGGGGGGGGCGCGAGAGCGGGGTTCCGCGCGGGGGGCGGCCGGCGCAGGCCGAGGAGTGGGAGGCGGCGGTCAACGAGATGACCGTCGGCGACGAGGAGATCAACGAGTACGTGCGCTCGCTCGAGGAGCGCGGCGACGCGGCGATCGACCTCAACGAGACGATGTCGAAGATCGACGGCGACGCCATCGCGGCGGAGTTCGAGAAGTACCTGCGCCGGCGCGGACCGGGCAGTTTCGGCCTCTGACCTTCGTTCTCCGGGAGTTCGCCACGGGGGAACCGCCCGGCTGCAGGCGGCAGGCCGCCTAGACTCCTTCGGGTGCCGAACCACCCGATCGTCACTCATCTCCGGGGATTCGGCGACCGGATCGCGGTGCTGCACCGGCACCCGGCAGCGCCCGCCGACACCCTGCACCGGGTGACCTATGCCCAGCTGGCCAACCGTGTCGCGGCCTTCGCGGCGCGGCTGGGCCCGGCGCGGCGGCTGGTCGCGCTGACCGCGGGCAACGATCTCGACTCGCTCGTCGCCTACCTCGGCGCGCTCGACGCGGGGTGTGTGGTGCTGCTGACCGGCGAGCTCTCCGGTGAACTCGCCGCAACCTACGATCCGGACGTCGTCGTCGACCACGGCCGGATCGTCACCGAGCGCGCGAGCTCGGCGCACCGGCTGCATCCGGAGCTGGCGCTGTTGCTGAGCACGTCGGGATCGACCGGGTCGCCGAAGCTGGTGCGGCTCTCGGCGCGCAACCTGCTCGCCAATGCCGACTCCATCGCCCGCTACCTCGAGATCGGGCCGCGGGATCGCGCGGCGACCACGCTGCCGCTGTTCTACTGCTACGGGCTGTCGGTGGTGCACAGTCATCTGCTGCGCGGCGCGAGCCTGCTGCTCACCGACCGGTCGGTGAGCGACCCCGGGTTCTGGGACGAGTTCCGCGCGCACCGGGCGACCTCGTTCGCCGCGGTCCCGTACACGGTGGAACTGCTGGACCGGATCGGTTTCGCGGACATGTCCCTGCCCGATCTGCGCTACGTCACCCAGGCGGGCGGCAGGCTCGAACCGGACCGGGTGCGCGCCTACGCGCGGCTCGGCGCGGCGGCGGGCTGGCGGTTCTTCGTGATGTACGGGCAGACCGAGGCCACGGCCCGAATGGCCTATCTGCCACCGGAACTGGCGGTGGATCATCCCGACTGCATCGGAATACCGGTGCCGGGTGGGCATTTCACGCTCGAGCCGGTCGACGACGGCGCCGCCGACGAACTCGTCTACCACGGCCCCAACGTCATGCTCGGCTATGCCCGCCGCCCCGCCGACCTGGCGCTGGGCCGCACCATGGACGCACTGCGCACCGGCGACCTGGCGCGACGCACCGCCGACGGCCTGTTCCAGGTCGTCGGCAGGCGCAGCCGCTTCGCGAAGCTGTTCGGGCTGCGCATCGACCTCGGCCGGATCGAATCCGAGCTCTCCGCAGCCGGTTTCGGTGCAGCGTGCTCCGACGACGGCGCGCGCTTGATCGCGGCGGTGAGCGGCACGGGCCGTGGTGATCCCGCCGCGCTGATCGCCCGGGTGTCCGGGCTGCCCGCGACGGCCACGGCGGTCGTGACCGTCGGCGAGCTGCCGCGCTTGGCCAACGGCAAGATCGACTACCCGGCCGTGCGGGCGCTGGCCCCGGAACCGACCGCGACGGGCGACGATGTCCGGTCGATCTACGCCGACGCACTGGCGATCCCCGCCGACCGGATCTCACCGGAACAGAGTTTCGTGGAGCTGGGCGGCAATTCGCTCAGCTACGTCACCACGGCCGCCCGGCTGGAACGGGTCATCGGCCGGTTGCCCGCCGACTGGCCGCAGCAGCCGATCGACCGGCTCGAGCGGACACCACGCTCGCGCACCGGCTTCGGGCGCGCGCTGGACAAGTCCACGGCGCTGCGCGCGATCGGCATGGTGCTCGTCCTCGGCTCGCATATCCAGCTGTTCGAACTGTGGGGCGCGGCGCACGTGCTGCTCGCGGTGGCGGGCTACAACTTCGCCCGCTTCGCGGTGAGTTCGGCGCCTGCCGCACAGCGGCTGCGGCACACCGGCCGCGCGGTGGCGATGATCGCGGTGCCGACGGCACTGTGGGTGCTGATCACCATGATCGTCCAGCCGGGCTATTACAGCTGGCAGAATGTGTTGCTGCTCAACAAGATCCTCGGTCCGCGCAATGACACGGCGGGACATCTGTGGTTCCTGGAGGTGCTGGTCTACTGCACGGTGGCCGCGGCGCTGCTGCTGCGGATCCCCCGGATCGACCGGTGGGAGCGGCGCGCGCCGTTCTGGTTCGCCCTCACGCTGCTCGGTCTCACCCTGGTGCTGCGCTGGCACTCGTTCGGGCTCTACCCCGAGCGCGATATCCCGTTGTCACCGCTGGCCTGTTGGTACTTCGTTCTCGGCTGGGCCGGAGCGAAGGCGACGGCAGTCTGGCAGCGGCTGATCGTCAGCGCCGTGCTGCTGGCAAGTGTGCCCGGGTATTTCGGCGTCATCGATCGGGAACGCCTGGTCATGGCGGGCATCCTGGTGCTCGTCTGGTTGCCCGCGCTGCGCGTGCCCGCCGTCGTCGCCGTGGTGGCGGTGATGGTGGCCGACAGCTCCTTGTTCGCGTACCTGCTGCACTGGCAGGTGTACCCGGTGTTCGGCGACCGGCGACTGCTCGCACTGTTCGCCTGTCTCGCGGCCGGAGCCGTCGCTACCGGGATGGTGGTTCGGTGTCGGCGGAGGTGGCCACGGCTAACGCTCCAGAGTCAGAACCTGGGCGGCCGCTTCGTGCGCCAGCTTCGCGATCAGCATGTCACGCGGGATCGTCTGGCCGGCAAGGTGATCGAGTGACGGCACCACCACATGGTGGGCATCGGCACGCTTCAATTCCTGCGTGAGCTCGGCAAACGCCGCACCGTCACCCGCGGTCGATTCGTGGAACGTCGCGGCGAAACACATCCCCGCGGTGCGCGCCAGGCTGCGTAGCGCGTCCTCCAATTGGTCGCTCTGGCCGTCGGCCAGATCGTCCCGCAAGTATCCATAGATCAACGCTTCCACCCGAACCTCCGTTGGATAGGGATCGCTGTTCTGTTGTCGGATCCCCCCGCGCCACGCCGTGCGTCGCGCGGGGGTACTGCGTTGCCCTGCAAGCTCTCCTGCAGAGCGGGTGTCCGGTCTGCGGGCCGAGCACCTGCTTACAGCATGCGTATTCGCGGCCCGCCGCAGCAGATGTCAAGCGGATGACATCTACATGCCCTATTCGGGACGCCGAACGTTAACTGGTGGGATACTACCGCCGTGACCGCAACTGATGATCGACCCGTCTGGGCTGTTCGGATGCGTTCGGAACGTGACGCGAGGGGATGGTCGCAAGCCGATGCCGTCCGCGCGATGCGTGCCAAGTCCTCCCACAACCTGCCGACGGACAGTACTCTGCTGCGCAACTGGCGGCGCTGGGAATCCGGGGAATCGCGCCCCGACGAGTTCTACGCGCCGATCATCGCGGCCGCGTTCGACACCGTCACCGCCGCGTTCTTCCCCAAGTCCCGGCCCAACCGCGATGACGAGCTGTTATCGGCAACGGGTATGGACACCCTGGAGTTCATCGGCAGGCTCCGGATGTCCGACGTCAACAGCGCGACCCTGGACGCGGTGCGGATCACCGCCGAACGGCTGTGCTGTGAGTACGCCTACGCCGACCCGCACGAGCTGCACGCCGAGGGCACCGCGTGGCTGCGCCGGATCACCTCGCTGCTCGACGGCAGGCTCACCCTGAGCCAGCATCGGGAAATCCTCGTGCTGGCGGGCTGGGTGGCGTTGCTGGTCGGTTGCGTCGACTACGACCTCGGGCAGCGGGCGGGCGCCGAGGCGACCCGCCCGGCCGCCCAATCGCTCCCTGTCTCGTATACACAAAAGACGCAGCCGACGAAAAGATATGTTTATATATCGTTGGTCGCCGTATCAATAAAAATA
>NZ_JBHXMY010000247.1:0-8330 GCF_042720195.1 Nocardia sp. NPDC058497
CGCTCGGGGTCGCGCTCGGGGTCGAACGACTGCTCGGACTGCGCGGTGACGAGGTCGGCCCCGGCACCTACACGCCGGAGGCGCTGATCGACCCCGGCTATGCCGCGCAGCGGATGGCCGAGGTGGGAGCCGTCCTCGTCGATGCGAACTAGGCGAAAACCTCGTTGAGTACGAACACCGCCCGTTCGAGCGGGGCCAGTGATTCCAGGACCACCGGCATCGCCATCGAGAACGCTCGGTCCGCACGACCGCAACGGCTCCGTCACCCTCGGGTGCGTCCTCGACAAGTGGCTCGGGGAGCCATTGGCCCACGTCGACGGCTGACGGCGGCACGCCGGGCCAGTCAACGCAAGGGGCTGATCGACAGCCTTCGTGTCGGCGAATCGACTCATCTGGATCTGAGAGCGGTCACTATCTTTCGGGGTGGCCGGCATCGAAGCCCGTGACCAGCAGCACGGTGCCCTGTGTGCATGGTGTCGACCTGCGTCACCACGCAGGACCAGAACGTGCGGGCGGGGCTCGAGAAAGTCGGCGAGAAGGGAATCTTTGGGCAAAAGCAACATATAATAATGCAGATCCCAACAATATGCGAAGGGGTTGGGCACGATGTCGATAGGAAACCTTCTGGCGATCATCATCCCCATTGTGGTGGTAGTGGCGATCCTGATCGCCGGGGCCGCTTTGCTCCTTGACCGCCGTCGTCATCTTCGTGAACGCTTCGGCCCGGAGTACGAACGAACGGTCGAAGACGCGGACAGCCGAATGGCCGGCGAGCGCGAGCTCAGGTCCCGCGAGAAACGCCATGACTCGCTGGATATCCGGCCGCTGGAGAGCAGCGCCCGTGATCGGTACAGCCAGGACTGGACGAGCGTGCAAGGGGAATTCGTGGACCGGCCGGAGGATGCCGTGCATGACGCGGACCGCCTGGTGACTTCCCTGATGCGCGAACGCGGCTATCCGACCGAGGGCTACCAGCAGCAGCTCGAGGATCTCTCCGTCGAACATGGCCGCACCCTCGAGCACTACCGTGCCGCTCACCAGATCGAGGCACTCAGCACGCAGCACAAGGCGACCACCGAGCAGCTCCGCGGGGCGATGGTGCACTACCGAGCTCTTTTCGACGAACTGCTCTCCGACGGCGGCCAAACCCGTCACGCCCGAGCATGAACGAACCCGAATCCTGACCCGAAACGCCGAGGCGACAAGGGACGGAGTAGATATGCAACCCGAACCAGACCCGACCCAGGGCGGCCTGTCCACGGAAGATCTTGCCCAACCCCACGACCGGGCGACCGAGGAAGCCGACCAACCGCAGACCGAGGCCCCCGCCTTCCCCGGCGGGAGCACCCCTACGCGTGGCTCTGCTGAGCCCGAATCCCAAGCCGAGACGACTGCCGCGCCGACCGAGGAGGACGAGACCCCGCAGCTGCTCACAACCGAGGACGAGGAAGGCTTCCGAGAGCGGTGGCGGGAGGTCCAGAACAAGTTCGTCGACGACCCCCGCGACGCTGTACTCACCGCCGATACTCTGGTCGCGGAGGTCATGCAGACGCTGGCCACGACGTTCGCCGAGCACAAACAAGAGCTCGAAGGGCAATGGAATCGCGGCGAGCGCGCGGACACCGAAGATCTGCGGATGGCCCTGCGTCATTACCGGTCGTTCTTCAACCGCCTGCTCACGACCTGAAATGGGATGATGGTCGACTTCCAGGTGGGTGAGCGCGGTCAGCGCAACGGCCGGAAGAACTCGCGCACATCGTCGACGAGCAGATCGGGCGCCTCCATCGCCGCGAAATGCCCGCCGCGGCCGAACTCGGTCCAGCGCACCAGGTTGTTCTGCTTCTCGGCGATACCGCGAATCGTGCTGTCGCCGGGGAAGACCGCGATGCCGGTGGGCACGCCGGAGCTGGGCAGGTCGGCACCCCACTGCTGGGATTCCTTATACAGGCGCATCGAAGCACCCGCGGTGCGGGTGAACCAGAGGATCGCGATCTCGGCGAGCATCGCGTCGCGGTCGAGGGAGTCCTCGGGCAGGGCGGCGGCCGGATCCTTGTAGGTGTTGACGACATCGACGACCCAGCCGAGCAGTCCCGCGGGTGAATCGGTCACCGCGTGGGCCAGGGTCTGCGGGCGGGTGCTGTGCACGCTCGCGTACGCGGAGGTCTCGTTGCTGCTCCAATCCTGGAGTGCGGCAAGCTTTTCCTGATCCGGTACCGAATAGCCTGCGCCGTCGTCGTCCCAGGTGGGAATCGTGATCGCGGCATTGAGATGGACCCCGGCGACGTGCTCGGTGTCGATGCGGCCCAGTTGCGGGGCGATGAACGACCCGGCGTCGCCGCCCTGCGCCCCGTAGCGGGAGTAGCCGAGCCTGCTCATGAGCTGTGCGATCAGGATCGCCGACCGCTCGGTCGCGGCCTGTCCAGGCTGTCGGGTGGGACCGGAGAAGCCGAATCCGGGCAGGGTCGGGATCACCACGTCGAAGGCGTCGCGTGGGTCGCCGCCGTGGGCGCGGGGGTCGGTCAGCGGTCCGATCGTCGCGGCGAAATCGGTGAACGGCCACCCGTGCACCAGGACCAGCGGCAGCGCGCCGGTTTCGGGTGAGCGGACGTGGGTGAAATGGATGCGCTGACCGTCGATGTCGGTGACGAACTGTGGCCGGGCATTGCGGGCGGCTTCGGCGGCGCGCCAATCGAACCCGGTGCGCCAGTAGTCGGCGAGACCGCGCAGGTAGGCGGTGGGCAGGCCGTAGGTCCAGCCGGTTTCGGGCAGGTCCACGGCCCAGCGGGTGCGGGCGAGGCGGTCGTGCAGCTCGTCGAGGTCGGATTGCGGAATGTCGATCCGGAAGGGGTGGATGTCGTTCATGCCGACCACGCTACGAACCGCTTAGGTCGGGATCGGGCCTAAGTTGCGGGCATTCTGGAGGCATGTCAGAAACGTCAGCCCGGTTGCTTCGTCTGCTGTCGCTGTTGCAGACCCACCGCGCGTGGTCGGGCGCCGAGCTCGCCGCCAAGCTCGAGGTCACGGCGCGCACGGTTCGCCGCGATATCGAGCGGCTGCGCGGGCTCGGCTATCCGGTGCAGGCCTTGCAGGGGATGGCGGGTTATCGGCTGGGTGCCGGTGCGTCGATGCCGCCGTTGCTGCTCGACGACGAGGAGGCGGTGGCCGTCGCGGTCGGTCTGCGGACCACTTCGGGTGGCACCGTCACCGGCATCGAGGACGCTTCGTTGCGGGCGCTGGCCAAGCTGGAACAGGTGCTGCCGTCGCGGCTGCGGCACCGGCTGAGCACCCTGCAGCAGTCGATGGTGCGCGTGGCCGCCGAGGCGCCGCGTGTGACATCGGAGACCCTGCTGGCGATCGCGGACGCGTGCCGGCGGCAGGAACGCCTGCGGTTCGACTACACCGATCACACGGGCCGTACCTCCGTGCGCGACACCGAACCCGACTCGCTGGTCAATGTCAGCAGGCACTGGTATCTGGTCGCCTGGGACGTCGACCGGGAGGATTGGCGGTCGTTCCGCGTCGACCGGCTGCATCCCCGGATCCCGACCGGCCCGCGCTTCACCCAGCGCCCACTGCCCGACGGCGACGCGGCCACGTATCTGTCGCGCAGGCTCTCGAGCTCGTCGTGGCCGTGGCGCACCGAGGTCACCCTGCACGGGCCTGCCATCGAGATCGCCGAACGTCTGTGGCCCGGCACCGGCGTTCTCGAACCGGTCGACGACAAGACGTGTCTGCTGCACCTGGGCGCGGACTCCCCTGCCTCGCTGGCCTGGATGATCACCGCACTGGACACCGATTTCACCGTCACCGGCCCACCCGAACTCGTCACGGCACTACGCAGATTGAGCAACCGCTGCCGCAACGCGGTCGATGCACCGGATGCCGACTAGCACCGCATGCTCGCCGTTGATGCGCTGCCCCGGCACCTCTCACGGCTCGCCCAGAACTTCCTGCAGGCGGGCGGCGAACGCGATCGGGCCACCGACGAATCCGGTGTGATCACCGGGGAACAGCACCGGCTCGATGCCCAGCACCGCGGCCAGCTCTCGCGAAGTACGGTCACAGAACTGCCCGGTCGACGCGGCGCCGATGCCGACGATCACGCGGGTGGGCACGGAGCGCAGCAACGGCGGGTCGGGCACCCACTCGGCGGTGGCGCGCAGTTCATGGTCGAACCAGTGGCGTTCGCTGTCGACCTGCCGTGGGTCGCGGTCACCACCGAACATCCGCTGCACCACCACGTCCGGGATCGCGAAGCCGGTCTGGGCGAAGAATTTCCGCCACGCGCCGATCACGTCGCCGGTGTCGTAGGTGGCGATGATGTCCTCGGTGACGGCGCGCTGGTCCGCCGCGTCAAGCAGCAGCTCGCGCAGCGGCGGTTCGTGGGCGACGACGGTGGTGACCAGGTCGGAGTTGGTCTGGGCGAGCGCCAGCGCGCTGACGGCACCGCCGCTGGAACCGAACACCACCGCCGGACCGGCGTCGAGGTGGGTAATCAGCCGGGCGAGGTCGTCGGCGCGGGCGAGCACCATCGAATCCTGCTGCGGATCGTCGAGTGGGCTGGCGAAATGTCCACGTGGATCGGTGGTCAGCACCGTGTTGGTGGCGGCGAGCTGTTCGGCCAGCGGCGCGAACGCGGCGGCGTTCATCGGCGCGCCGACGAGCACGAACAGCGGTCCCGTCCCGCGGACCTCGTAGTACAGGCGGGCGTCGGGCACCACGAGGGTGCCGGTGGTGACGGCGGAGCTGGCGGTCATAGGACTCTCCCGGATCTCGGCTACAGGTAGCACTCATTGAGACGGTGGCCGATCCGGGAACTCATCGCTCGCCCCGAGAACCTTTTTCGCGACACCCGATTCCGCAGGTCAGGACGATTCCGCCGCCGCTGTTCGGTTTGGGACGCGCCGGCGTGGCTATTGCCGGGATATGCGCATCCCGCGAATTCGAATCATCGCCGCGCTCGGAGCAAGCATCGTCGTCGCTGCTGGAGTGACGACAGCATGCGGGGGAAACCCGGTGGAAGACATCTCGCATACCAGTGGCAGCCAAGCCACCATCGGGGACATCGAACTCCAGAACGTCCATGTCATCCCGCTGGTGCTGCCCGGAAGCTGCGTCATCCAACTCGAGGGTCCATCGCGGCTGTCCTTCACCGCCACCAACACCGGCACGAGTCAGGATCGGCTCGTCACGATCACGACCGACGCGGCGGACTCGGTCGATATCCAGGCCCCGGCGGACGCGCTCGTGCTCGACGGCGGAACCAGGCTGGCGGCCGGGCAGCCGGTCGAACAACTCGATGCCACACAGGCGCCGGACGAACCGATCACGGTTGTCGTGAACAAACCCGACGACTGGGTCAGACCGGGCATCACTATCGACGTGACGTTCGTGTTCGAGAACGCCGGCAGCGTCGAATTCGCGGTACCGATCGATTCCTGTCCCACCCAGCAATCACGGTGAACCGCGACCGACCCGGTAGATCCGGCCCGCCGGTGACTACGCGGCGACCTCGGCGATCGCTCCGTTCCGCAGTGCCATCCGGTCCCCGGTGAACCGGCGCCGCAACTGCCGGTCGTGGGTGACGATCACCAGGGCGCCCTGGAAGCCGTCGAGCGCCTGCTCGAGTTCCTCGACCAGTGCCGGGGCGAGGTGGTTGGTCGGCTCGTCGAGCAGCAGCAGGTCGGCGGGTTCGGTGACCAGGCGGGCGATCTCGATGCGCCTGCGCTGCCCGTAGGACAGCTCGCCGACCCGCAGCGCGAGTTCGGCGGGACGGAACAGACCGAGATCGAGCAGGGTGTCCGCGTGGTCGTCGGGATGGCCCGGTCTGCCGGTGGCGAACGCGGTGAGCACGGTCGCCGCCGCCGGGTAGCGGGGAGGTTCCTGCCGCAGCCAGCCCACCCGGCCGGTGATCCGCGCAGTCCCGGTATCAGGCTGTACATCACCGGCGAGCACCCGCAACAGGGTGGTCTTGCCCGCGCCGTTCGGCCCGGTCACGAGCAACCGCGCACCGGGTTCGACGCGCAGTACGGGCAGCGTGAGGCGATCGTCGACGCGGACGCCGGCCAGCTCGGCGACCGGACCCGCCTGCGCGTCCTCGATCGTGGTCGGCACCGCCGCATGGAATTGCAGCGGATCGATCGGCGCCGCCACCGGATCGGCATGCAGCCGCGCGACCCGCTCTTTGGCATTGCGGATGCGCGACATCGCACCGTGCCCGCGCCCACGCGCCCGGAACGGTCCGGCGGCGAACACGGCCAGCGGCAGTTTCCGGGGAATCGCCTCGAGCCGAATCACATTCGATTCAGCCAGTCGCCTGCTGCGCGCCAGTTCGGCCCGCCAGTCCGCGTATTCCTGTGCGGCCCTGCGCCGTTGGGCCGCTTTCGCCACCAGGTAGCCGGCGTATCCGTCGCCGAAGCGGGCGACCTGCCCGGCATCGACCTCAAGGATGGTGCTGGTGATCCGTTCCAGGAACACCCGGTCGTGGGTCACCGCGACGACCGTGCCCCGATGCGCGCGCAGCTGCTGTTCGAGCCAGGCGACCGCGGCGTCGTCGAGGTCGTTGGTCGGTTCGTCGAGCAACAGCAGTTCCGGCGCCGAGGCCAGCGTCGCCGCCAGCGCCAGCCGGGCCTTCTCCCCGCCGGACAGGGTCGAGAGCAGGCGATCCCGATCGAGTCCTGGCAGGCCGAGCGCGGCCAGGGCGATGTCGACGCGTGCGTCGGCCAGGTAGCCGTCGCGTGCTTCGAACCGGGCCAGCAGCGTCGCGTAGTCGTCGAGCAGCGCCGGGCCACCGTGTGCCAGTCGCTGTTCGGTGCTGCGCAGTTGCGCCTCGAGTGTCCGGAGATCGCCCAGTGCGTGGTCGATGGCAGCGGCGACGGTGGCGGTGCCCGGCAGTTCGAGTACCTGCGGGAGGTAGCCGATGCCGCCCGGCGCCGAGACGATCACGCTGCCGTCGTCGGGCTGTTCGGCACCGGCGAGCAGCCGGAGCAGAGTCGACTTCCCCGAACCGGTCTCGCCGATCACGCCGACCGTTTCGCCGGGTGCGATCGACAGCGACACGGTGTCGAGGACGGTGATGGCGCCGTAGCGCTTGGTGACGTCGTGCAGGGTGAGTTGGGCGGTGCTGGTCATGTCAGCTCCTGTTCCCGGCCCGCGTGAGGCCGCACGAAAGGCCCCGTGCCGGGGCTGGATCGAGGGAAAACGCACGCGGACCGAGCGAGGTGGCGTGCGGTGGCGGAACGCGGAGCTCAGCTCGACGCGTTCGGCGAGATCACAAGAACAGGAAACCGATACCCATGAGGTCTACGACCATAACGACACTCCGCTCGGTCTGCCACCCCCTCATTTCTGGTGTGCCTGACCCTCGCGACCAACGCGGTAATCGCGTGGACCACCGAGTATTACGGGCTGGCAGTGGAGTAGATGCGCCGAGCCGGACAGCGGATCGACGACGAGGTCTTGGCCCACCTCTCCCCGCGCACAGCGCCACATCAACTTCTTCGGCGCGATCGAGGTCGACATGTAAAGCGAGCTCGCCCAGCTCGGCCCGACCGGCTACCGGCCGCTACGGGTTCGAGACACCCTGTTCTGGCCTCATCTCAGCGCTCCGGACGCCTCACATCGACATCCTGTAATGCCGAGTTGAGTGTGCAGGTACTGGGATCGATAGGTTGAATGGCGGATCTGACGCATCGCGTCAACGTGATCGCGGACGAAGCCGACAGAGGTGGTGAAGATATGGATGATGAGGAGTACTCGAAGGCCATTCGGCTGTTCCGGAGCTTGACGGGACGAGTTCCGGATCACTATCTGGGCGTGGCATATGGCCTTATCCACAACGAGGACGCCATGGCTGTGCAGGCGGTGGTTCTCGGGCTGGACAGCGATGGTATCGGTGTGACCGGAGAGGAGTGGCTCCTCATTCGAGACCTCCTCGAAGTGGGTGATCTGCAAGAGGACGAGTTGCATATTTCCCTCGTGGACATTCCGCCGACGCTGGCGTATTCGTTCACACCCGATGCGCCTGAGCACATCCCCGAACCTCTTGCCGCAGATCGTCTGATGGCCATGTCCGTCGCCGGGCGGGGCGTTATTGCGGTCAGGAGGGTGTATCGGTCACCGAAACACGCGGCGGCGAATCCAGCGTCCTGGCTGTATCTCGTCGAGACCGAGGTCGGTGTGGAGGAGGCAAGACTGTCCGACTACCTGAGTTCGCGGCTGTGGCACGAGTTGAAAGAAACGCAGCTGGTCGAGGCATACCCTGCTGAGGCCGTTCTACCGACCTATCATTCTGCCGCGTTGGCAGCATCGAAGCTGCTCTGGCACTATAC
>NZ_JBHXMY010000248.1:0-8312 GCF_042720195.1 Nocardia sp. NPDC058497
CGGGGGGGGGGCGCGCCGCCCCCCCCGCCCCCCCCCCCCCGTCCGGCGGTCAGGATTCGGCGGCCACCGCGTCGGCGGACTCGCGCATGGCCTCGACATTGTGCTGCTGGATCTGCACAACCACCCCGTCGGGATCGGTGACCCGCAGGCTGCGGCCGAAGTCCTCGTCGTGCAGCGACGGAGTGTAGCCGTCGCGGGTGAGGCGTTCGGCGATGTCCTCGAGCGGCTCGTCGGTGACCAGGTTCAGCTCCGTGGTGCCCGGTGGGCGGCCCTTGGACACCGCGGCGTCGTGGATGCCGAGCGCGCCGGAGCCCGCTTCGAGATGCGCCCACACCGGGACGCTGAGCTCGGGACGGAACGTCAGGCCGAGACCGGTGTAGAACGCGCGAGTGGCTTCGACATCGGCGACGTAGCGGATGGGCAGAACGGTCAGCATGTGTTTACTCCTTCGTATGTCGGACTGACCACAGCATCGGTGCGGGAGCGCGGTGTCGGCCGCTAAGGTCTGGAAAGGTTTTCCGAATCCGACACCGGGCGGTCTGCAGCGATGGAATCCGTCGACCTCGACGTACTCGACCGGCGCCTGATCCACGCGCTGCAGATCGATGGGCGGGCACCCTTCCGGCGCATGGCCGACGTGCTCGGCGTCTCCGAGCGCACGGTCGCGCGGCGCTATCAGCGGCTTCGATCGCATCTGGTGCTGCGGGTCGTCGGCCGGGTGGACAGCGCCAGGGCCGGTCTGGTCGACACGGTGGTACTGATCCGCTGCGCGCCCGGCGCCGACGAGCAGCTCGCCGCGGCACTGGCCCGCCGACCCGATACCTCCTGGGTGGCGCTGCTGGCGGGTGGGGCTCAGCTGACCTGCATGTTCGCCACGTCGGCGGGGGTCGACCTGACCGCGGGGCTGGCGCGATTGCCCGGTGTGCGCGATCTGACGGTGAGCACGATCCTGCGTTTCGTCGCCGGCACCGACGGCTGGGCGGGTCGTACGAGCGCGCTCACCGCCGAAGAACAGGCGGCCCTGGATCCACCGCGTCCGGAATCGCCTGTGCTGCTTATGGAGTGGACCGAGCGGGACGCCGACCTGGCCGCTGAGCTGGCCGCTGACGGGCGTACCGAACTACACCGGCTCGCCGCGGCCACCGGCTGGTCGGAACCAACGGTGCGGCGCAGGCTCGCCACCTGGCGTGCGGCCGGGGTGCTCGACTTCGAAGTCGAGATCGACCCCGCGCTGTTCGGCTACCGCGAGGAGGCGTTGGTATGGCTCGAAGTGGCGCCCGCAGGTCTGGCCGACGTGCTCGCCGTGCTGCGTGGGCATCCCGGCGTCGCGTTCGCGGCGACGACGACCGGCCCATGGTCGGTGTTCGCGATCGTGGAGCTGTCGGCGGTCGGGGATCTGCACGACTTCGTCAGCGGCGACCTCGCCGCACTGCCCGCTATCACTCGCATCGACACCGCGCTGACCCGGCGTCGTGCCAAACGTGCTGGGCCGCTGGCTATTACGCCTCGGATCTCGGGGCCGAACCGTTCGCGATGAGTCGGACCTCCACGTGGCAGGCGCTGAGCTCAGCCGGCACTCGCGTGCTTGCTGCTGGTGCTACCGAGGCGGATGATCGCGGGTTTCGGGCGAAACCTTGTCGCGCGGATCACAGGGGGACGCGTGCGCGGAAATTCGTCGGGGCGTCATCGGTGCAGCACGTGGGTTTCACCTCGGGCTGACACCGTTGGTGCATGAACGCAGAACTGATCGTCTCCGTTTCTGGTATCCGGGATACCACTCGTGACGCCGCGATCGAGTTCGCCGCGGACATGGACAGGCGCGCGGTACGCCTGTCGCTGCTGGTCGCCCCGAGGTTGAAGGGCAAGTACCGGCTGCTCGACGATCCGGCGACACAGTCATGGCTGCGTGGCAGGCGCCTGGAAGGCGACGCGATCGTGCTGCACGGTTACGACCAGGCCGCCACCAAGAGCCGCCGCGCCGAGTTCGCCACCCTGCCCCGGCACGAGGCGACGCTGCGCCTGAAGGCGGCCGATCGGGTCATGGAACAGGTGGAGCTGCGCACCAGGCTGTTCGCCGCGCCGCGCTGGGACGCCTCGGCGGGCGCGCTGGCCGCACTGCCCGAGGTGGGTTTCCGGCTGGCGCTCGGACTGACCACGATGCTGGATCTGGAACGTGATGTGGCGCAACGAGCCAGGGTGTACGGGATCGGCGAGGGATTGCGCGCCGAACCATGGTGGTGCCGGGCGCTGGTGCTGGGTGCCGCGCGCACGGCGCGCCGTGGTGGGGTACTGCGACTGGCGGTCTCGGCGGCGCAGTTGCAGCGTTCCGGCCCGCGCCAGGCGATGCTCGACGCGGTGGACCTGGCGCTCTATCACGGTGCGCGCAGCGACGTCTATCGCTGGGAACCGTTCACCGCCGCGAAGGCTGCCTGACCGGTCGCCGTCGCGCGCACCGGCGATAACGCGCGCGGCGGTGGCCCCTGCCGCGACGCCTGACCCTCTGGTCCGAGGGCGCAATACCAGGTGTTAGCTCTACCTGGGTTCTGCAAACGATTCCGTTGCGTATGCACTGGACGAAGTGAGGCGTGATGACCGAAACTCCCGATGTGGCCGCGCTGCGCGGCAAGGTATCCGGGCTGATGGGTCAGGCGAAAAAGGATCTGGCCGAGCTGGTTTCGTTCAAATCCGTCGCCGACCCGCGTCAGTTCCCGCCGGAAGGGTGTGCGCAGACGGCGCGGTGGGTGGCCGACGCCTTCGCCGCGGCCGGGCTGACCGAGGTCGGCCTGCACGAGACACCGGACGGCAGCTTGGCGGTCATCGGGCACAAGCCGGGCCCGCCGGGAACGCCGACGGTGCTGCTGTACTGCCACTACGACGTGCAACCGCCGCTCGACGACGCCGCGTGGAATACCCCGGTGTGGACGCTGACCGACAAGGACGGCCGCTGGTACGGGCGCGGCGCCGCCGACTGCAAAGGCAATATCGTCACCCACCTGACGGCACTGCGCGCGATCGGGCCGGACTTCCCGCTCGGCATCAAGGTGGTGTCGGAAGGGTCGGAGGAGCAGGGGACCGGTGGGCTGGAGAAGTTCGTCGCCGACAATCCCGAGCTGCTGAGCGCCGATGTCATCCTGGTCGCCGACTGTGGCAATTTCGCGGTGGGCGTGCCGACCTTCACCCAGACCCTGCGCGGGAACGTGAATGTCGTCGTCACCGTGACGACGCTCGCGGGTCCGATGCACTCGGGCATGTTCGGCGGCCCGGCGCCGGACGCGCTCGCCGCCATGATCCACCTGCTGTCGTCGCTGCGTGACGCCGAGGGCAACACCACCATCGACGGTCTCACCGACAACCAGAAGTGGACCGGCGTGCAATACCCGGTCGAGGACTTCCGGGCCGACGCGGGCGTGCTCGATGGCGTCGACCTGCTGGGCAGCGGCACCGTCTCGGACATGGTGTGGGCCCGGCCCGCACTGACGGTGCTCGGCATGGACGTGCCCGCCGTCGTCGGGTCGTCGGCGGCGATCCAGCCCAGCACCCGGGCCAGGCTCAACCTGCGCATTCCGCCGGGCACCGAGCCCAAGCAGGCCCTCGACCTGCTCGAGAAGCACCTGCGCGCGCATGTCCCGTGGAACGCCCAGCTCGATATCGAGGTCGAGGCGCTCGGCGAACCGTTCGTCGCCGCCGAGCACGGGCCGGCGCGCACGGCGCTCGAGCAGGCGATGGCGACCTCCTACGGCCGCCACGTGACCACCGAGGGCCAGGGCGGCTCGATCCCGCTGTGCAATGTCTTCGCCGACACCTACCCGAAGGCCGAGATCATGCTGATCGGCGTGGAAGAACCGAAATGCCTGATCCACGCGCCCAACGAGAGCGTCGACCCGAGCGAGATCGAACACATGGCGCTGGCCGAGGCGCTGTTCCTGAGCAGCTATCGCTGATTCAGAACTGCGCCTGATCCTCCGGCTGGATCGCCCTGAACTCGGTGCCCGCCGGGGCCATCTCGTTCAGCCTGCCGAAATAGATGCCCTGTGCCGCCGGCTCGATGATCCCGAAGTGGATCGGGACGGCGGTGCGGGGATTCACCGCGCGCAGGTAGTCGACGGTGTCCCAGATCCGCATCCAGGGGGCGACGGCCGGGATGGCGAGCACGCCGACCGGGACCGGCGGCACCCACAGCGAGTCGCCGGGGTGGACCAGCTGGGCCGGGTCGGCCGCGGTGCCGAGCTGGAAGACCGTGTTGTCGATCACCGGGATGTCCGGGTGGATCACCGCGTGGCGCCCGCCACCACCGGTGATCTGCAGCTCACCGATATCGAGCACCTGACCGGCCGAGACCGGCTCCCAGCCCTCGCTGCGGCGCTGGGCGGTCTGCGGGTCCGACAGCAGGCGGGCGGTCGGATTGGCCTCGATCAGCGCCTCGATCCGGTTCGGGTCGATGTGGTCGGGATGCTGGTGGGTCACCGCGATCGCGTCCAGTCCGGTGATGCCCTCGAAACCGTGCGCGAACGTGCCTGGATCGAACAGCACCTTCACGCCGCGCAGTTCCACGAGGATGCAGGAATGACCGAAGTGGGCGATACGCATATGCCGATGCTAAGCCGCCACGACCCCGGAACGCGGGCACGACGGCCGGGTCAACTAGGATTTCTGAGGTAACCCCCCACACCACATGAGGAGCAACGCGTGGCACGAGTCGTGGTCGAGGTCATGCCGAAGGCCGAGATCCTGGACCCCCAGGGGCAGGCCGTGGTCGGCGCGCTCCCGCGTCTGGGATTCGCCGGAATCTCGGATGTGCGGCAGGGCAAGCGATTCGAGCTCGAGGTGGACGAGAGTGTCTCCGACGCCGAGCTCGAGCAGATCGCCGAGGCGCTGCTCGCCAACACCGTGATCGAGGACTGGAAGGTCGTTCGGGTCTCATGAGGGAGCGCAGCGAGCTCACAACAGGCACAGCCGCCTTCGCGGTCGTGCCGGAGCCGAGCGGCAGCGAGGCGGAGGCATGAGCGCACGCATCGGCGTAATTACTTTTCCCGGCACGCTCGACGATGTCGACGCTGCCCGCGCGGTGAAGCTGGCCGGTGCCGAGGCCGTGAGCCTGTGGCACGCCGACGCCGACATCAAGGGCGTCGACGCGGTCATCGTGCCCGGTGGCTTCTCCTACGGCGACTACCTGCGCTGCGGCGCCATCGCCCGGTTCGCGCCGGTGATGGGCGAGGTCGTGCGCGCGGCCGGTCAGGGCCTGCCGGTCCTGGGCATCTGCAACGGCTTCCAGGTGCTGTGCGAGGCCGGGCTGCTGCCCGGCGCGCTGACCCGCAACGAGGGCCTGCACTTCATCTGCCGCGACGAGTGGCTGCAGGTCGACGCGACGAACACCGCGTGGACCTCCCGCTACGAGCAGGGCGCGCAGATCCTCGTCCCGCTGAAGTCGGGCGAGGGCCGCTACCAGGCCTCGCAGAAGGTGCTCGACGAGCTCGAGGGCGAAGGCCGCGTGGTGTTCCGCTACGCGGGCGACAACCCGAACGGCTCGCAGCGCGGGATCGCGGGCATCTCCTCGGCCAACGGCCGGGTAGTCGGCCTGATGCCGCACCCCGAACACGCCACCGAGGCGCTGACCGGTCCGAGCGACGACGGCCTCGGCATGTTCTTCTCGGTCATCGACAGCCTGATCAGCGCCTGAGTTTCCGACGCAGAACCGACGCCCCGACCTCCCCGCGAGGCCGGGGCGTTGTCGGTTGCTAGGGCAGTCGGTCCAGGATGTCGAAGTCGACGCCGTCGGCTCGGGCGAGGTGGGCCGGGCCGACGGCTTGATTGCCGAGGAAGCCGTTGCGGGTGGACGGCCCGTCCAGGACGATGCCGGTGGCGAGGCGGCCCGCGATGGTGGGGACGTCCAGGGTGCCGACCGTGTCGGCCAGCGTGCGCAGCAGGTGGACCGCTTCGTAGGTGGAGTTGCTGAACGTGGTCAGCGCGGGGGCGAAGGCGCCCTGGTGTTTGCGGTAGCGGGCACGGCGATCACGGCCGTCGGCGGTGCGCTCGTCGACGAAGAAGCTCGACGCCACATACAGGTTGGCGTTGGCGGCGGGGCCCGCGCTCAGGAGGACATTCTCGTCGACCGCGGGGCTCAGGCGCGGCATGATCGCGGGCAGGCCAGTCGCGGTGAACTGTCGGTTGAAGCGCGCGGTGTCGGCGCCGACCATCAGGATCAGCACCGCGTCGGCGCGTAGCAGGGCGGGACTGTCCAGGAACGCGTGGAAATCGGTGGTGCCGAGCGGGACGTACTGCTCGAGCACGATATCGGCCGGTGACGGCAGCGCGCGGCGCAGCGCGTTGACCGTCTGACGCGGCCAGATGTAGTCGTTGCCGATCACCGCCCACCTGCGCACGCCCAGTTCGCGCGCCATCCACGCGACGGCGGGCACGGTCTGGTGATCGGGATGCTCACCCACCAGCAGGACGCCGGGGCGTTCGTCGGGCAGGCCCTCGTGATCGGTCGCGTACAGGTAGGGGACGCGGCCGTCGACGGCGTCGGCGACCGCGCGGCGCACGGCCGAGGTGTGCCAGCCGGTGATCGCGCCGACCATCCCGGTCGCCAGGAATGCCTCGACCTCGGTGGCCACTTCGTACGGTGAGCGGCCGCCGTCGATGGTCGTCAGCCGAATTTCGCGGCCGAGAATTCCTGTCCCGCTATTGATTTCATCGACAGCGAGGGAAATGGCCGCGGTACACGACGGAGCGATGATCCCACCGGGGCCCTGAGTGGGCACGATCGAGAGAATCTCGATCGTCTCGTCCCGACTCTCGTCGAACGTGGGCATTCTGTACTCTATCGCTCGAGTGCGAACAGGTTCGTTCGAATGAATGTGTCGGCAGGTGGGAATGCAATCGGTGTCCATCATAAGTGGGTGTTCCACGCTGCACGGCGCGCTGCGCTCGGCGGAGCGTAACTGGGTTCGTCAGCTCGAATCGGCGCTGTCTGCCGACAATCTCACGGCCGATCACTGGGCGATTCTGTCGCAGTTGTCGACCGACGAGGGCTTGACCATGTCGGAGCTGGCCGCGGCCGCGCGCCTGGCGCCGTCCTCGGCCACCCGGCACGCCGACCATCTCGCCGAACGCGGCCTGATCTTCCGGGTCGCCGCGACGGATGACCGCAGGCGGATCCTGATCGGGCTGAGCAATCTCGGCGCGAAGCTGGTCGGGCGGATCCGGGCGGAGGAACAGCAGGCAGAGGACGACCTGCGGGCCCGGCTCGGTACGCGGCGCTACAGCGAATTGGTTGCCGCGCTGTCGGTCATCGCCGAGTTGTAATTCTGGAGCGCCGGCGGCCGGGTCGTGCGGGGCCGGGTTGATCGGGAGCTTCAGCACCTAGGATCGCGGATGTGCCTGTATCCCTGACTGCGGCCACCGCGAGTGGCCTGTGCGCCTTCATCGATGCTTCGCCGTCGCCGTTCCATGTGTGTGCGACGGTCGCCGCCGAACTCGCGGCCAACGGGTTCACGCCGTTGGCCGAGGCGCGGGCGTGGGAGGGCGTCGGCGGGAAACACTATGTGGTGCGCGGTGGTTCGCTGATCGCGTGGGCCGACTTCGACGCGGCGCCCGCCGATCCGTTCCGGGTGGTCGGGGCGCACACCGACAGCCCGAATCTGCGGGTGAAGCAGCACCCCGACCTGGCGACGGCCGGATGGCAGCTGGTCGGGCTCGAGCCCTACGGCGGCGCGTGGCTGAATTCGTGGCTGGACCGGGAGCTCGGGATCTCCGGTCGGCTGAGCGTGCGCGACGGTGCGCGGATGAGCGACGTCCTGGTCCGCGTCGACGAGCCGATTCTGCGGGTGCCGCAGCTGGCGATCCACCTGTCCGAGGACCGGCGCGGGGTGACCCTCGACCCGCAGCGGCACGTGAACGCGATCTGGGGGATCGGTGATTCGCCCGCCTCGTTCCTGGATTTCGTGGCCGAGCGGGCCGGGGTCGACGGCGCCGACGTCCTCGGCTGGGAATTGATGACCCATGATCTCGCACCGAGCACGCTGGTCGGGCGCGACAACGATCTGGTGAGCGCACCGCGGCTCGACAACCAGGGCACTTGCTACGCCGGGCTGCAGGCATTCCTCGCCGCCGTCGACGAGCCGGGCGCCGCGACGCCGGTGCTGGTGATGTTCGACCACGAGGAGGTCGGCAGCCAATCCGATCGGGGCGCGCAGTCGGATCTGCTGCCCGCCGTGCTAGAGCGCATCGTGCTGGCCCGCGGTGGTGGGCGAGCGGATTACCTTGCCGCGCTTGCCGGTTCGGTGGTCGCCTCCGGTGACATGGCGCACGCC
>NZ_JBHXMY010000249.1:0-8297 GCF_042720195.1 Nocardia sp. NPDC058497
GGCCATATCGAAATCGCCGAATCCGGTGACGTTTTGAGTTCGCCTCGAGAAGTCAACCATGCCCTGGAGGTCCGTCAGGCGCTGATCGCACGCCTTGTACATGTGGTACGCGGCGGCTTCGTTGTTCAAGTAGACCTCCCCGCCGCGGGCCTGCGCGAGGAGTTGGCTGTAGGGCGTCGATTCCGCCATTGCCGCCTACTTCGGGAACGCCGGGACGAGCACGGCGCCCGCACGTTGGAGGTACGCGCACGGGTCGTCCAACGGTCCATCCGCGATGGCCGAGTTGTTGACCCCCAACTGGACTACACCCTGGCTTGCTGGGAACACCACGTCGCAGAATGCGTTGCGGGTATCGCCCTCGATGCGGAACTGGCGGCCCGCTCTGTTCGCGATCGTGACGTCGGAGAAGTTGATGTTCCCGGGTTTCTGCTCGAACTGCGCCACGGTTTTGTCGGTCGTGTAGACGGTCAGTGAGTATTCGGGGCCCCGCCAACCACAGATCTCCCAGCCGGACTGTGGAACACCGGCGAGTCCACTCTCCTCCGTACCCGGATCCACCCCCGCGGCCCGCAACGCATCGTCCGCAATCTCCGTACACGGATTCCACAACGTCGGCTTGGCCGCAGTGGTCGTCACCTTGGGCGACGTCTCCCCCGCCTCACACCCGGCCAGCCCGGCCACTGCCAACCCCGCCACCAGCACCGCTGTACCTGCGCGTTTCATCCCGCCCCTTCTCGCCGGACACTGCTCTGACCAGGGACATTAGCACGGGAAGGCAGCCGAGGACGGTGCCGCGTAGGTTGGTCGACCATGAGTGAACTTCGACTTTCGGCACCGTTCGACGGACGCGATCCCGAGGGCAAACCGGTGGTGAATCGTCCTGCGATCGACCCTCGGATCAGCGAGCGAGTGCTCGACTATCTCGCGCACGCGCCGGTGGTTTTGAGCGCACGCAGCTACGACACCGACGACTTCGACGCGCAGGTTCGGGATGTGCCGATGAACTTCCACACCGACGGGGTGTTCGTGTGGCCGGGCGCTGTCCCGCATTACCTGCGCAAGTACGGCGTGCCGCCGGAGCCGGCGCTGGTCCAGCACATCGTCGGCAAGAACTTCGAGATCGGGGAGGTCGGCGAGGAAGCGCGGCAGGCGGCAGTGCGGTTGGTTGTCGGCTGACCAGTGGTGATCGATGCCGTGACCGGTAAAGGCGAACGTCGCCGCGACCGAACGGGGGATTGGTCGACGTCGAGATCCCACGAACAATTCAGTGTTATTCAGACAGTCCCTCCGCTGTTACCTGAGTCACCTTAAGGAACCGGGCGCGGGCCCGGCCCGTCGAACTCCTTGGTAGGACAACGAGTTACGGCGGGGTGGATGAGCGAGCAACGACCACGAGACACATCGGAACTGACCAACGCGGCATTGGGCGATCTGGTCGAGTCGATGTCGGAGGAACTGCTCGCCCGGGTGGCTGAGCTGAACGAGGCGCGCTCCCGGCTGGCGGAATCGACCTCGGAGGGATGGTCGCCGGACAATCTGGTCCGAGTTGAATGCGGCCCCGCGGGTGTACCGCGACGAGTCGAGCTGGCACCAGAGGCGTTCCGCAGGTCGAGCAAAGAATCGCTGGAACGAGCCATCGTCGCGGCGGCGCAGGCCGCGGCGCGCGCGGCACAGGCCGAGCGGGAACGGCTGCTGGCGCCGTTGACCGAGGCCGTGGGCGGCATGGTGGATCTGCCGGATCTGGTCCCGGGCGCGCCCAGTTTGAAAGATATTGTCCAGCCACAACATTCGCCCCCCGCGGCCGCACCCGCTCCGATCAGCGACGAAGACGAAGACGACTACTTCCGTAACCAGCGGTACCTGAGGGGCAACTGATGGCCCTCGATGTAAATCCCGATGCGCTGAAGGCCACTCGCGCCGAGTTCAACACCGTATCCGCCGCCACGACAGCGGCGCTGAACGCCTTGAGCACCGTGATCGCGGCAGAAGGCGAATGCTGGGGCGCCGACGAAACAGGTAAGGCTTTCGCCGAGGGCTACACCGGTGACGTCGAGCCGGGCAAGCAGGCCATCGCGAAGTTGGCGACAGTGCTGTCCCAGTACGGCGAGCGGGTCGAGACGGCAGCGACGAAGTTCGCCGAAAAGGACACGGACTGGGCCGCTGGGCTCAACGGCACCGGTGCCTGATGGGCATCGAGATCCCCGGCTGGCTGCGGTGGACAGCGCAATGGGTTTGCGGAGTTGGTGATTGGCCCGACGGAGACGAGACGGCCATGCGGCGCCTCGCCGACGCGTGGAGCACCTGCGGCACCGCGTTGCAGACGGTCGACGCCGACACCGAGCAGGTGTTCAATCATGTGCTGGCCGCCATCACCGAAGGCCAGACGCACGACGCGATCAGCAGCTACCGCAACAAGCTGATCGGCGGCGAGCAGTCCGAGATCGAGCTGCTGGTCAAGTTCTGCGAGGAACAAGCCTCGACACTGCGCGATGGTGCCACAGATATCGAACACACCAAGTACGTGATCATCGGGACCCTCGTCGTCACGGCTGCCGAACTGACCGCTGCCGCCGTCACCTCGTGGACCGGTATCGGCGCCGTCGCGGGAGTCGCGGCCAGGGTCGCCGCCCAGGTCAGCGTGCGCCTGGCCATCCGGCAACTGATCGCGAAGCTGACCACCCGTGCTGTCGCGGCGGCGTTCAAGAAGGCGGCGCTACGGGGTGCGTTGTTCGGTGTGGCAACCAACGGCGGCGTCGATCTCGCCGCACGCGGGCTACAGGTCGCGGCAGGTGACCGCGGCGTCGGCGCCGACTTCGGCTGGGGCGACCTGGGATTGACCACACTCGGCGGCGCCGTCGGTGGCGCGGTCGGCGGCCAGCTCGGCAGCTCACTCGGCAACCTGGGCGAAGCGGGCACCAATGCACTGGCACGGGGACTCAGAAACGGAGCCACCGAGTTCACCTCCGAACTAGCCGGCGACGTGTCCGGGCAGACGGCCGCTGCGGCCGCGGCCGCGGCGCTGGGTGATCAACCGTTCCAGCTCGAACTCGGATTGGAGAACTTCACCTCCGCCGGCGCACACGGGATCGCCGCGGGTGGACCGAACGGGCACGGTGGCGATTCATCCGCACCGAGCGGCCCGTCGCTTCCCGGCGACAACTCCGCCTCGGGCAATCCGACCACTCCCGCTTCCGCTTCACCGGCCGGGACCAACCCGGCCTCGACGTCCCCGAGTGAGTCGGCACCAACGGCACCAGCCGCGACCTCGCCTGCCGAGTCGGCACCAACCGCACCAGCCGCGACCTCGCCCGCCGAGTCGGCACCAACCGCACCAGCGGCAACCTCACCTGCCGAGTCGGCACCAACCGCACCAGCGGCAACCTCACCCAGCGAGTCCGCTCCCTCGGCCCCAGCAGCAACCTCCCCCAGCGAGTCCGCTCCCTCGGCCCCAGCGGCAAATTCCCCTGGAGAGTCCGCAGCGCCAGGCGGATCCGCACCTGCTACCGCCTCACCGGACGACGGCAACGGTCCGGGAACAAACGAAGCATCGCCGGCGCCGCAAGCCAGCCCGCCGACCGGCGACACCGCGGTCGGCAACCCGAGCCCCGTCGATACGGCGAACACCGGTTCAGGGCCGAACACCTCATCGCCCGACGTACCGGCAGCCCCATCTACTCCAGCATCGGCACCGGTAACCGGCAACGAAGGCGCGCCCCCGAGCAGCCCGGCGCCTGCCGACACCGCTGCTCCCCAGACACCCGGCGATTCCAACGCTCCCGTCAGCACGTCCCCACCGACCAGCCCCACACCAGCAGACCCGCCACCCATCGCTGCACCGCAACCTTCACCAGCAGCGCCGACCACAGCCGAACCATCCACGAGCGGGCCACAATCCACTGCGCCGGCGACACCCTCGGCGCCACACGTTCCGACCACCGGCGAACCAGCCACTACCGGCGTGCAACCGTCGAGCCTTTCCGCTGTCACACCAGCGGCAGGCGGCGCAGTCACACCAACCTCCAGCCTCGCCGGGGTCGCGCCGACCACCGGTGACAGCGTGCCGGGCAACCGAACACCCGACGCCGGGACACCAGCCAACGCCGCACAGTCGAGCCCGACCCCATCCACGACCCCGACGACACCCAGCGTGGCGCCGGGAACACCACCTGCACCCGCCTCAGTCAATCCCGCAACACCAGCGACCACCCCAAACACCCCGGCCGCTGCGGGAGGAAGTCCCGCGACCACCGGAACACAGGCACCACCAGCCACGACGGCCACGCCAGCTCCGGCACCAGCCAACCCGGCAACATCGACTCCCGCACCGACCCCCACCGCCACGCCGTCAACACCGAGCGCGCAATCCCCTACGCCTGCGCCTTCCGCCGCTACGCCATCGCCCACATCGGCCAATCCGGGCCCTGCGGCGACCCCAACGACATCCACTCCGGCACCGACCGCCGCAGCAAATCCGTCTACGCCGAACGCGCCCTCACCCACACCGGCCAACCCCGGCCCCACGGCTACTCCGACAACATCGGCTCCGAGCCCGGCCCCCGGAGCCACGCCGACAACATCGATTGCGCCCTCCCCGACGCCGGCACCTCCCGCCGCTACGCCCTCCCCCACACTGGCCAACCCCAGCCCGACGGCTACCCCGACAACATCGGCTCCCCCAGCCCCAAGCGCATTCTCACCCACACCTGCCAACCCGATCCCCGCTGCCACCCCAACACCGTCAGCGCCAAGCGCACCCTCACCCACCCCAGCCTCGCCGGCCACTGCACCCACGCCCACACCTGCCAACCTGAGCCCCACGACAACCCCGCCGACAGCGAGCGGGCACCCAGGCCAGCCGACATCCCCAACTCCTGCCACCACGCCCCCGAACACCCCGGCACCCATCGGCCAAAGTCCCACGCCCACAACACCTGCACCGACACCCGCGTCATCGCCCACACAAGAATCGAACGCACCGACCAGCACCCTCGCGGAACCATCCGCAGCCGCGGTTGTCCTCACACCGTCGACACCGCAGACCGAGCCGAACAGCATCACCGGCCGCAATCCCGCAGACCCCACGACACCGGCAGCCGGGCCGACCCCGAGCGATCTCGCGGCCGCCGACAGCGGCGCGCACGGCCCAACACCTGGCCAAACTGCCCAGGCCAACCCGCCCGCCGCGAACTCGACACCGGATCAGACCTGCGACGGGCGCGACCCCGTCAACCTGGCCACCGGCGAATTCCTGCTCCCCGCAACGGATGTAGAACTGCCCGGAGTTCTTCCGCTACTACTGCGCCGCACCCACTACTCGAACTACCGGTTCGGGCGCTGGTTCGGGCCATCGTGGTCTTCCACGCTCGACATGCGCGTCGTCGTCGAGGCCGACTGTGTAACAGTCGTACTCGAAGACGGAATGCTGCTGCCCTACCCGCATGCCGAGGTAGGCGTCGAGGTAGAACCACTGACCGGCGGACAACAATGGACATTGACCCGCACCGAGTCCGGCGGCTATCGCCTGTTCGATCCCGCTCGCGAATTGGACTGGCACTTCGCCCCTGAACGCATCTTGGCCGGTGAGGATGTCCGCCTCGGAAACCTCGCCATTTCCGCGATCAGTGACCGCTTCCACAACCTGATCCGCTTCCACTACAACGAGTTCGGCGCGCCAATCGAGGTGACACACTCGGGTGGCTATCGAGTTCGGTTGGCCAGTGCAGGCGGCCGCGTCACCGCAATCTCCGTTCTGGGCGACGACGATGATGCGGGTACAACCACCCTTGCCGCGGCTTTCGGCTACACCGATGGCAACCTCACCGCGGTCACCAACGGCCATGGCGGCACAACCTCGTTCACCTACGACGACCAGCACCGCATGCTGTCGTGGCATGACTCCAACGGCAGCAGCCTCACCAACGTCTATGACACGGCGGGCCGCGTGGTCGTCCAGGAGGGCAGTAGCGGCATCTTCAACAGCGAGTTCGACTACCACGAGCTCGCCAACGGCCTCGGCTATCTCACAGATGTCACTGATTCCCAGGGCAATACGACCCGGCACGCCTTCGACACCGACCTCCGGCTACGCGATCTCATCGATCCCACGGGCGCCCGCACTCACTACGACTACAACATCGACCGCGACCCCGTCCGCGTCATCGCACCCGACGGGGCAACCACCCATTACGCCTACACCGACATCGGAGACCTGCGCGCGATCACCCGTCCTGACGGCGCCGAACTCCATGTCGAATACGCCTACCGCGGCCGCCCCGCCTCGATCACCGATGCCGACGGCAGCATTCGCAGCCAGGAATGGGACGAGTCGGGAAACCTCATCGCCGTCACCGATGCCGACGGCGTCCGCACCCGCTTTACCCACCACCGGTGCGGGGCTATCGCCTCGGTGACCGAGTCCACCGGCGCCGTCACCAC
Source organism: Nocardia sp. NPDC058497 (assembly GCF_042720195.1). Taxonomy (NCBI): domain Bacteria; kingdom Bacillati; phylum Actinomycetota; class Actinomycetes; order Mycobacteriales; family Nocardiaceae; genus Nocardia; species Nocardia sp. NPDC058497. The sequence continues at coordinate 6,436 of NZ_JBHXMY010000249.1, forward strand.
CATCGCCGTCGATGACGCAGGACTCCCGATCCAGGTCACCGACCCCCACGGTGGCCTGACGCGGATCGTCCGTGACCACTTCGGCCGCCCCGCGACCGTTACCAACCCACTCGGCGAGACAACCGCATACACCTGGACTCCCACCGGCAAACCCGAAACCCGCACCGACCCCGATGGTCTCGGCGAATCCTGGACCTGGGACGGCGAAGGAAATCTCCTCACCCACACCGACCGCGCCGGGCACATCACGACCTTCAGCTACGGCCCGTTCGACCTGCCGGCAGCCCGCACCGATCCCGATCAGTCGGTGACCCGCTACGCCTGGGACACCGAGCAACGCCTGACCACAGTCACCAACCCACTCGGCGACAGCTGGACGTACAACTACAACTCACTCGGCCGAATATCCACCGAAACCGATTTCAACGGCTCCACCACCCGATACCACTACGACGAGGCCGGTCGGCTCGCCACCACCATCACCCCGACCGGAGTGAACCGGCACCACAGCTACGACATCCTCGGCCGACTCGCCCGGATCGACACCGACACCGGCGACTACCTCTCCTACACTCACGACCTCCTCGGCCGAGTCCGCACCGCGACCACCGGCCTGCGCACCCCCGAAGCCGACACGATCACCCACACAGTCGAGCTCACCCACTCACCCACCGGCCGCCTGCTCACCCAACGAGTAGACACCCAACAGCCCACCGAGTACGGCTACGACAGCCATGGCCGTCGCACCTCCCGAACCTCCCCCACCAACGCCGTCACCGCCTGGGAACACGACCACACCGACCGCGTCACGGCACTCGCGACAGCAGGCCACCGTTTCGATTTCACCCACGACGCGCTAGGCCGCCAAACAAGCTGGCGCACCGGAGCTCTCGGCCAACACCACACCTACGACGCCGCAGGCAACATCACCGACCGGGAACTCCTCCGTCTCGATCCCACCACCAGCACGCCACTCGCGCTGATCCATCGAGACGAATACACCTGGCGCCCAGACGGTTACATCACCAGCCACACAACCATCAGCCCGAACGCCACCAAGCGCCGCAGCTACACCCTCGACCCGATCGGCCGCATCGGCCGCGTGACCACCGGCAACCAAATCGCCGAGGAATACACCTACGACGCCCTCTCCAACATCACCACCGCCCAATTCCCGAGTAGCCCTGGCGTCGCCTCCACACCGAGCCCGGCCAGCGACCCGACCCGGGAATACCGCAACAACCTGCTGATCCGCAACGGCCGCACCCGCTACCACTACGACGCCGCAGGCCGCCTGATCCGCAAAGAGAAAACCCGCCTCTCCCGCAAACCCGACATCTGGCACTTCCGCTACAACGCCTTCGACCAACTCACCGACGTCGCAAACCCCGCCGGCCAACACTGGCACTACACCTACGATGCCGTCGGCCGCCGGTTGTCGAAGCAACATCGTGGACCTGACGGCACAACCCTTGAGCGAGTCGACTTCACCTGGGACGGCACCCATCTCACCGAGGAAACGGCAGTAGACCATTCGACCAGCAGGGAGGTGACGAAACGCTGGGGATACCAGCCTGACACATACGTCCCCCTCGCCCAATCCGCCGAACAGCGGAATGCCGATCACGAACTTCTCGTTTTGATCAGCGACCTTAACGGAGAATCCACTCACGTCGCCTATCACAATGCCTCCACTATCGGCAGTATCGGCGGCCGAACTCTGTGGGGAGAAGATAATTCAGATACTTCCGTCCCGCTTCGATTCCAAGGCCAGCAGTACGACGCTGAAACTGGACTAAACTACAACCTCAACAGATACTACGATCCAGATACGGGCCGATATACAACTACAGATCCACTTG
>NZ_JBHXMY010000250.1:0-8284 GCF_042720195.1 Nocardia sp. NPDC058497
CCGGCCTACATCTGGGGGTTTGTGGGGGGGTCCGCCCCCGCCCCACTGGGGCCGGGCCCGCGGGCCGACCCGCCAACCCACGCCTACCCCCCACGACTCGAGGCTGCCCGTCTCGACGACCTGCTGGGTCGCGTAACGCCCTTCGTAGGGGGCGAGCTCACCGGCACTGAGGATCTGCGGCGTCGCGGGCAGGTTGCCGACCCCGGCGAACCGCCGCAATGCCCAATCGTCGGCGAACAGGTCGGTGAGCAGTTGCGCGCCGCCCTCGGAGTTGGTGAGCGCGGTCATGGCGAAGTCGCGGCTCGGCACCAGGAAGAATCCGGAGCGTTGCCCCGACCAGGTCCCGCCGTGCTGGACGATCGTCTCGTTCTCGGCAGAGGGGCGCAGCATCCAGGTCACGCCCATGCCGGTGAGCTCGACCTGCAGCGTCCCGCCCGCACCCGGGTTGGAACGCATGGCCTCGAGGGCTTGACTGCTCAAGACGCGGGTGCCGTTGGGTGCGGTGCCGTCGCCGAGGTGAAAACGCGCGTAGCGCATTTGATCCCGGACGCTCGAGATCAACGATCCGGTGGGGTTGCAGCTGCGCGGGAATTCCCAGAACCCTGTGTCCACCACGGGTTTTCCATCGACCATGGTGTGGGGGGCAGCGATGTTCAAGCCGATGATGTGGTCGGAGAAGAACCGGGTACGACTCAACTCCAGGGGGTCGAGCAGCAGATTCCGCACCGCCGCCTCGTAGGTCGATCCCGTGACGACCTCGACGATCCGTCCCGCGACCACCAGTCCGGCGTTGTTGTACGCGAACACGCTGCCCGGCGGTGTCAGCTGCGGCAGTCGGGTCATCGAGGCCACGTAGCGAGCCAGCGCGTCGTCGCCGCGTCCGAAGTCCTGCAGATCGTCGCCCAGCCAGCCGGAGGTGTGGTTCAGCAGCTGTCGCACGGTGACCTCGGCGCCGACCGCCGGATCGGCGACCGCGAAGTCCGGCAGGTAGCGGCGCACCGGCGCGTCCAGCTCCACCGTGCCCTCGTCGACCAACCGCATGATGGTGGTGCCCGTGAATGTCTTTGTGGTGGAGCCGATCCGGAATACCGTGTCGGCGTCGACCGGCACCGGGTGGTCGACATTGGTGACGCCATACCCTGTGATGTATTCCCGCCCGCCTATCAGGACGCCGACGGCGACGCCCGGTATTCCATAGGACCGCATGCCTGCTTCGATCTTGGCGTCGAGTTCGCCGAACGCGGAGTCCCTGGTGGTCGTCCCCGGCGCGGGCGAGGGCGTAGACGAACAGGACGACAGCGCGAGCAGCGCCGCACCGCCGACGGCACCACCGAGCACCGAACGTCGCGACACGGTGGTAGCAGCCCGTCCGGGACCGAACCGTGTCACGGCGGCGGCGGGTTGACGGCGTATGGGGGCGGTTGCACCGCGCTGACACAGCCGGTGTCGGGCTCGAGCGGATTCTCGTAGAACGAGACCGCGATCTGGGCCGCGCAGGGATCGGTGTAGATGCCGTGCGCGACGCCCGGCACAGTCACTTCCGTGGACCGCGAAAGATCCGCGGCGACAGAGTGTCCCCATTGAGCCCCGGTCTGACCGTCGTAGCTACCGGACAGCACCAGCGTCGGGATATCGCTTTTCGTCACGTCGCGAATGTCGTCGGGGGCTTTCGGCACCCGCCACACCTCACATACTTCGCGCAGGAACGGCAATTGCGGCGCCTGCTCGCGCACCGAATCAGGGAAGGCGGGGAAGGCTTCCGCTGCCATCCGGAGTTCGTCCTCGCGGGTCTCGAACGGCACCCATTCGCCGCACCACACACTCAATGCCAGGCCCCAGCCGAACTTCCCGACCTTGGCGGGATCCGTCCAGACCATCGCCCAGACCTGGGCGATACGTTCCGGCTTGCCCTCGGCCAACTCGTAGATCGCCGCGGGAAACTCCGCGGGAAAATGGGTGGCCATCGGGACGAACCAGTTCAGCAGCGTGCCGCCGTCGAGGACCACTGTGGTGTTCTTACCGTGGACGTCGACGGTGGTCGTGATCGGCTCGGACTCGAGCCTGTTGACCATATCGACGAACTTGTCTGCGAGGTCGGGGTAGGCCGCTTCGCACTGCGGTTGGGCATCGCATGCCACGGTCATGTTGTCGAAGGCTTCCCGCGCACTGGCCCAGGTCCACCCGAGGGCGGCGACGGACGGCGGCGTCACACCGTCCAGAATCACCGACCGGATACCCTGCGGGTCCTGGCGCATGTAGACCAGCGCGAGGTCGGTGCCGTAGGAATGGGAATAGATATTCCACCGGTCTATCTCCAGCGCCGCCCGCAACTCCGCCAGATCGGAGCTCATTTCCATGGTGTTGAATGCCGCCAGATCTGTGCTACCCGAAAGCCGGTCGTAGCACGCCCCGGCCGCGTCGGAATACTTGCTGCCGGTGCTGGGCGAGTCGAATACCAGACCCACTCGTTCGGCGTAGAACGTATCGATTTCCGGGCACGTCAGCGCCGGTTCCGCCGAGAGCGTGCCCCGAGCTGACATCAGGATCAGATCGCGATTTCGGCCGACACCATTCGGGATCGGCGGGTCCAGGATCGCATCGTTACCCGGCCCGCCGGTCAGAAACACGATCGGATCCGGCTCCGCAGGCTGAATTTCCGCCGGAATTCTCGCCACCGGCAACCGGACAGTGCCCTGGCCGGTGGTGCGATTCGCCCGCACCTCCATGGTCCAGCACTGCGCGTCCGTCAGCTCCGGCAGATCCGGGCAGTCGCGCGGCTCCAGTTTCGCCGGCGCGTGGGCCGCTGTCGTCGGCATGGTCGCAGAATGTGCGGTGTCCGGCGGCGAACTCGAGGTGCCGCAGGCCGCCACCATGACGGTCGAAGCCACGGCGAGACAGACTGTCCACTCGCGGCGCACAGAGCGCGCCCGACGAGCGCTGACGGGGATCGAGCCAGGGATCCGCACACCACACATCTTCGCACCGAAGCGATCGCACCCCGCGGCTGCAACGCCGAAGTTCGCCGGTGATCGCCACCTTGCCGCGTCCTGGAATCAGGCGGGTTCCTGCCGTCCGCTCAGCCCATCAACTGGGCCGCGACAGTCGCGCCCAACTCCCAGCACGCTTCGATATCGGCCTTGGGCGGCTTCCCCGACACCACCACATCGTCGGCCGCCTTCACCCAGCCGAGGCCGGTCGTGATCGACGTGATGGCCCGCTGGGCCCCCTCGGCACCCTGATTCGCATGGATGTAGACGCCGAACGGACGGCCGCGCGTCGAGTCCAGGCACGGGTAGTAGATGGTGTCGAAGGCGACCTTGAGGGCGCCGCTCATGTATCCGAGGTTGGCCGGGGTGCCGAGAATGTAGCCGTCCGCCGCCAGGACATCCGTCGGAGAAACCGACAGCGCGGGCCGCCGGACAACGTCCACGCCCTCGATCTCGGGGTCGGTCGCGCCGGAGACGACCGCCTCGAACATCTCCTGCATGAACGGCGACGGAGTGTGATGAATGATCAGCAGGCTCGGCACTCCGCCAGCCTATTCGACGCGTGGTCTACGACTCCCGTTCCAGCTTCTCCAATGCCACCGCGCGGCGCATGGTCTCGCGGGCGCGGGTGCGGTCGCCCGCGTAGTCGTAGGCGCGGGCCAGCCGGTAGGAGGACCGCCAGTTGTCCGGGTCGGCTTCCCATTCGGTCTTGATCTGCGCGAACAGCGCGTCGGCCGCCTCGCGTTCGATGCGCCCGGAGGGACGGTGCGGCAGCTGCGAGGTGTCGACCTCGAGTCCCTCCTCGTGGATGCGGCGGGCCAGGTGCTGATGGGCCAGCGCGGCCCGCAGCGTCGTCCACACGATCCACACGCCGACCATCGGCAGCAGCAGCATGCCGATGCCGATCGTGATGCCGGCGAAGCCGCCGTCGGCGATGTAGGCGATGGCGAGCCCGCCGAGGCGGATGAAGTAGTAGATCAGCGCCAGCACCAGGAACGCCACCAGCGCAACGATTTTCACGACCTGACGATCAGGTCGCCGCGCGGCGGGTTCGGGTGCGCTCACAGATCCAGGAAGGGGTCGAGACCCACGGTCAGGCCGGGACGCCCGGCGATCTCGCGCACGCCGAGCAGCACGCCCGGCGCGAAGGAGTTCCGGTCGATGGAGTCGTGGCGGATCGTCAGGGTCTCGCCCTGGGTGCCGAACAGCACCTCCTGGTGGGCGACGAGCCCGGCCAGGCGCACCGAGTGCACCCGCACACCGTCGACGTCGGCGCCGCGGGCACCCTCGAGTTCGGTGGTGGTGGCATCGGGGCTGAGCCCGACGCCCGCCTCGGCGCGGGCCGCGGCGATCAGCGCGGCGGTGCGGTAGGCGGTGCCCGAGGGCGCGTCGGCCTTGTTCGGGTGGTGCAGCTCGATGACCTCGACCGATTCGAAGAACCGCGCCGCCTGCTCGGCGAACCGCATCGACAGCACCGCGCCGATGGCGAAGTTCGGCGCGATCAGCACGCCGACCTCGGGACGCTGCGCCAGCCAGGACCGGACTTCGGCCAGGCGGGCCTCGTCGAAACCGGTGGTGCCCACGACCGCGTGGATCCCGTTCTCGACCAGGAACTTCAGGTTCCCCATCACCACGTCGGGGTGGGTGAAGTCGACGACCACCTGGGCACCGGTCTCGGTGAACGTCTCCAGCGCGTCACCCTTGTCGACCTGCGCGACCAGCTCCAGATCGGCCGCCGCCTCCACGGCCGCGCAGATCGCCTGTCCGACCTTGCCGTGTGCTCCGAGCACTCCGACCCGAATGGTCACCCGCATCTCCTCGTCTCGCTGCTCACTTGCCGGCAAGCCTATCGAGCAGCGGCGGGCGACCCGGCGCCGAGGTCAGTCGAACACGATCACCTGCCGTAGTGCCGCGCCCGCCGCGAGCTCGTCCATCGCCTGGTTGACCTGGTCGAGGCCGATCCGGGACGAGACGATCCGCTCCAGCGGCAGCGTGCCGGCGCGCCACCGGCGCACGTATTCGGGGATGTCGCGCTCGGGCACGGCCGAGCCGAGGTAGCTGCCGATGATGGTGCGCCCCTGGGCGACCAGTGCCAGCGGGGAGATCGTGGCGGTGGCGGTGGGAGCGGGCAGGCCGACCGTCACGGTGACGCCACCGGGAGCTGTCGCGGCGACGGCGGTTTCGAAGGCGCGCACATTGCCCGCGGCCTCGATCACCACGTCGGCCTGCACGCCCTGCTCGGCGATCTCGCCCGGCGTGAACACGGCGGTGGCGCCGAATTCTCGTGCCAGCGCGAGCTTTTCGGCGACGGTGTCGACGGCGACGACCTCACCGAGTCCGAGCGAGACCGCGACGAGCACCGCGGCCATGCCGACACCACCGAGACCGACGACCATGATCCGGTCGCCCTTCGCCGGTTTCGCCGCATTGAGCAGCGCGCCACCACCGGTGAGTACCGCGCAGCCGAGCACCGCGGCGACCTCCGGCGGGACGTCGTCGTCGACGGGAACCACCGACCGCCGGTCGACGACGGCATGGGTGGCGAACCCGGAGACACCGAGGTGGTGGTGCACCTCCTCGCCGTCGCGGCGCAGCCGGCGCCCGCCGCCGAGGAGTTCGCCTGCGTTGTTGGCGACACTGCCCGGCCCGCACGGTGTGCGCCCGTTGCTCGCACAGCCAGGGCAGTCGCCGCAGCGCGGCAGGAACGTCATCACGACCCGCTGTCCCACCGACACGTCGTCGACACCGGGCCCGACGGACTCGACGATGCCCGCCGCTTCGTGGCCGAGCAGCATGGGCACCGGGCGCACCCGATTGCCATCGACCACCGACAGATCCGAATGGCACAGTCCCGCCGCCTCGATCCGGACCAGCAGTTCACCCGCGCCCGGCTCGGCCAATTCCAGCTCGCACACGGTGATCGGCTGCGACGCGGCGAACGGCGCCGGGTCGGCGATGCGTTCCAGGACGGCTCCACGAATCCTCATGGCGCGAACCTACCGCGAAAAGACCGTTGCGGGACCGCCGATTCGGCGCTAAATTCGTTCGCGGTGATGGTGCTCCTGTCGGCCGCCTCGTACCGTGCCCAGGGTCGGCGCCATCACGAACCTAGGAGAAATCCCCTGTCAGTACAGTTCAATCACACCATTGTCGGTTGCCGCGATAATAGGGAAACCGCCGAATTCTGGGCGGACATCCTCGGGTTGGACATAGGAAAGGAGTGGGGTCCGTTCATTCCGATCCCGCTCGACAACGGCGTCACCTTCGATTTCGCTCGATTGCCGCCGCCTGCTTCCGACATCCAGCCGCAGCATTACGCGTTCCTCGTCTCGGAGGCCGAGTTCGACGCGGCCTACGCCAAGATCCCGATCGACCACGACGCGCAGGCGTCTCCTCCTTCGGCATCAGCGGCACCAACGCCCACATCATCCTCGAACAAGCCCCCGATGCGACCGTTTTCGATTCCGATTCACCAGCGGTGGAAGATGATTCGGCCACCGGCCGGGTCCTGCCGTGGGTGCTGTCGGCGCGCTCGGAGCCCGCACTGCGCGAGACTGCCGCTCGGCTGACCGCGCAGGTCGAGGCGGACCCTGCTCGGAATCCCGTGGATGTGGGTTGGTCACTGGTGTCGAGCCGCGCGCGTCTGGAGCATCGCGCGGTGATCGCCGGTACCGATCGCACCGAACTCGTAGCGGCATTGTCGGCACTGGCGGCAGGCAGGTCTCACCCGTCGGTGGTTGCGGGTGTGGTGCGACCGGGAAAGACGGCGTTTGTGTTCCCGGGCCAAGGCGCACAGTGGATCGGCATGGGACGCGAACTCGCCCAGGAGTTCCCGGTGTTCGCGACCGCCTTCGACGAGGTGACCGACCTGCTGCACACGGAGTTGGGCTTCTCGGTGCGTGCAGTGATCTGGCCCGTGGATTACGACGTGTCGGTCGATCAGCACGAGGCTGTGAATTCGACCCTCTTCGCGCAGACCGGGCTGTTCGCGGTCGGCGTGGCGACCGCGCGGTTGCTCGAATCGTTCGGTGTCACACCCGATGTCGTCGCTGGGCATTCCATCGGTGAGATCGTTGCCGCCCATGTGGCCGGGATCCTGTCGTTGCCGGATGCGGTGACGTTGGTGGCCGCGCGGGCGCGGTTGATGCAGGCCCTCCCGACAAGAGGAGCCATGGCGGCACTCACGGCGAGCGAAGCCGAGATACGTGCCGTTCTCGAGGTCGACGCGGGATTAGGATCGGTGGGCATAGCCGCCGCGAATGGCGCGCGGTCGGTGGTGGTCTCCGGACCCCGCGAACAGATCGAAGCTGTCGTGGCGCGATCGCGAATCGCCGCCGAAGGCGTGCGGTGGCTGCGCGTTTCGCATGCGTTCCATTCGCCGCTCATGGAACCGATGCTGGCCGAGTTCGCACGCGCACTGGACGGGATTCGGTGGCACGAGCCGAGCATCCCCATCGTGTCGAATGTGACTGGTGTGCTTGCAGATTCGTCGATGCTGTCACCGCACTATTGGGTGTCGCACGTGCGGGAGTGCGTGCGCTTCGCCGATGGTATTCAGTCTTTGCACGAGGCGGGCGTGTCGCGGTATGTCGTGGCTGGTCCCGATGGCGGGCTCACGGCGTTGATCAGCGACATTCTCGACGATGCGCGCGGTGCGATGGATTCGATCACGGCTGCGGCGGATGTCGTGGCGGTATTGGCTCGAACCCGGAGTGAGCGAGCGTGTCTGTTGATTGCGCTAGCGACCGTCGACGTCACCGCGGGCGCTGCCGGTGGAGTCAGCTGGTTACGGTTGTGGGACGGTACAGCACGTCGTCGATTGACATTGCCTTCCTATGCGTTCCAGCGTCGTCACTACTGGCGGGAAGCAGACCGGTCCGGCGACGTGGATGCGTTGGGAGTGGCGGGTTCTCAGCATCCATTGATCGGTGCGGTTGTGGCGGTCCCCGAGACCGGGGGAGTCATCGTGTCGGGTCGCCTGTCGGCGGCATTTCAGCCGTGGTTGGCCGATCACGCGGTGTCGGGTGCGGTATTGCTGCCGGGGACCGGGTTCGTGGAGTTGGTGATGCGCGGGGCCGACGAGGTCGGGTGCGGACAGCTGCGAGAGCTGACGTTGGTAGCTCCGCTGGTATTGCCGAAACCTGTGCAAGTCCGTGTGGCGATCGGTGGCGCAGGTGAATACGGTGAGCGTTCGATTTCGGTGCACTCGCGTCCGGAATCGGTGCGTACCGACCATGTTTCGGAATGGACGTTGCACGCGGAAGGCGTCGTCGCCCCGAGCTCGCCCCGTCGTATCG
>NZ_JBHXMY010000251.1:0-8248 GCF_042720195.1 Nocardia sp. NPDC058497
GCGTGAACCCGCCCACTGTCACCCGGCGGTTTCGTGTTTCGCCTTGATCAGACGCCGATGACCGTCGGCACGATCATCGGACGACGGCGGTAGGTGTCGGCGACCCAGCGGCCGACCACGCGCCGCACGCCCTGGGCGATGCGGTGGGTGTCGGTGATGCCCTCACCGGCCAGCCGCAGCAGCTCGGCCTCCACCAGCTCGTTCGCGCCGCTGAGCGCGGCAGGGTCGTCGGAGAAGCCGCGCCCGTTGATCTCGGTGCTGACCGCCTTGCCGGTGGTCGCGTCGATGACGACGGTGATCGAGATGAAGCCGCCCTCGCCGAGGACCAGGCGGTCCGACAGGGTCGACTCGCCGACGTCACCGACCGAGAGACCGTCGACGTAGACGTGCCCGACCGGCACCCGGCCGACGATGGAGGCGATGCCGTCGACCAGGTCGACCACCACGCCGTCCTCGGCCAGCACGACCCGCTCCTCTGGCACGCCGGTCGCCACCGCGAGCGCGGCGTTGGCGCGCAGGTGCCGCCATTCGCCGTGCACCGGCATGGCATTGGTCGGGCGCACCGCGTTGTACAGGTACAGCAGCTCACCCGCGGAGGCGTGGCCGGAGACGTGCACCTTCGCGTTCTGCTGGGTGATGACCGTCGCGCCCAGCCGGGCCAGCCCGTTGACCACCGCGAACACCGAGTTCTCGTTGCCGGGGATCAGCGAGGAGGCCAGCACGATCAGATCGTCGGCGCGGATGTTGATCTGGCGGTGGTCACCGCGCGCCATCCGGGCCAGCGCCGAGAGCGGCTCGCCCTGGGAGCCGGTGGAGATCAGCACCAGCCGGTTGCCGGGCAGGTTGGCGGCCTGATCCAGGTCGACGACCACATTGTCGGGCACCGTCAGGTAGCCCAGGTCCTGCGCGATCTGCATGTTGCGCACCATCGAGCGGCCGACGAAGCAGATCTTGCGGTTGTACTTCTGCGCCACGTCGACGACCTGCTGGATGCGGTGCACGTGGCTGGCGAAGGAGGCGACGATGACGCGATTGCGCGCCTTGCCGATCACGTTGTCGAGCACACCGCCGATCTCGCGCTCGGGGGTGACGAAGCCGGGGACCTCGGCATTGGTGGAGTCGACCAGGAACAGGTCGACACCCTCGTCGCCGAGGCGGGAGAAGCCGGCCAGGTCGGTGAGGCGGCCGTCGAGCGGCAGCTGGTCGAGCTTGATGTCACCGGTGTGCAGCACGACGCCCGCCGGGGTGCGGATGGCGACCGCGATGGCGTCGGGGATCGAGTGGTTGACCGCGAAGTACTCGCACTCGAACGGGCCGTGCACGGTGGTCTCGCCCTCGGCGACCTCCATGAGCTTGGGCTGCAGCCGGTGCTCGCGGCACTTGGCGGCGACCAGCGCGAGGGTGAACTTCGCGCCGATCACGGGGATGTCGGGGCGGTTGCGCAGCAGGAACGGCACCGCGCCGATGTGGTCCTCGTGACCGTGGGTGAGCACGATGGCGACGATGTCGTCCATCCGGTCCTCGATGGGCCGGAAGTCGGGCAGGATCAGGTCGACGCCGGGCTGCTGGTCCTCGGGGAACAGCACACCGCAGTCCACGATCAGCAGCTTGCCGTTGTACTCGAAAACGGTCATGTTGCGGCCGATTTCGCCGATGCCGCCGAGCGCGAACACGCGCAGGCCGTTCTTGGGCAGCTTCGGCGGGGTGCCCAGCCGGTCCTGGGCCGCCTTCTCGCGGGGTTCGGCGGCCGGTGCGGCGCCACGACCGCGGCCACCGCCCTGACGGCCACGGCCGCCACCGCGGGACTGCTGCTGCGGCGCCTGCTCGGCGGCGGGCTTGCTCTTGGCGCGGCGCGAACCGGCCTTCTTCGGCACGGTGACCTGCTCTTCGGCCACGCTGATCAGGTCGGTGCCCAGCTCGGCTTCGCCGACCAGGTTCGCCTCGGCGACGATCTCGGCGACCGGCGTGGCGGCCGGTGCGGTCCGCTTCGGCGGCACGACCTCGGCGGGCGCGACCTTGGCGGGCGCGGCCCGCGGCGGCGCGACCGGAGTGGGTTCGGGCGCGCCGGCGGCACGGCTGGCGGAACGGCGACGAGGCTTACGAGCGGCCGGTTCGGTCATGCCGACACCCCCGCGGCCTGCAGATCCAGCGCCAGCGCGTCGAGCTGCGCCTGCGTGGGCATCAGCTGGGGCAACCGGGGTTCACCCACCTCGACACCGAGCAATCGAAGAGCTCCCTTGCACATCGCCACACCTCCCAGGCGGGTCATGGCCGCGAACAGCGGCAACAGTGTCGCGTTGATCTCCCTGGCCCTGGCCACGTCACCGGCGGTGTAGGCCTGGTGGATCTCGCGCAGGCGTTCGGGCACGAGATGACCGATCACGCTGATGAATCCGGTGGCGCCGACCGAGAGCCAGGGCAGGTTGAGCCCGTCGTCGCCGGAGTAGAAGGCCAGGCCGGTGGTCGCGATGAGATCGGCGCCGGAGACCAGATCGCCCTTGGCGTCCTTCACCGCGACGATGTTCGGGTGATCGGCGAGCCGGCGGATCGTGTCGATGGCGATGGGCACCACCGACCGCGGTGGAATGTCGTAGAGGGTCACCGGCAGCGAGGTGGCGTCGGCGACCGCGGTGAAGTGCGCGATCAGGCCCTCCTGCGTGGGCCGCGAGTAGTACGGGGTCACGACCAGCAGGCCGTGCGCGCCCGCGTTCTCGGCGGCGCGCGCCAGCTCGAGCGAGTGCGCGGTGTCGTAGGTGCCCGCGCCCGCGATCACGGTGGCACGCTCGCCCACGGCGTCGACGACGGCGCGCAGCAGGTCGGACTTCTCCGATTCGGTGGTAGTCGGCGACTCACCGGTGGTGCCCGAGATGGCCAGCAGATCGACGCCGCGGTCGACCAGGCGCGCCGCCAGTGCCACACCGGCATCGATGTCGACCTTGCCCGCAGCGCTGAAGGGGGTCACCATCGCGACACCCACCGTGCCGGACGCGTGCAGCTCCGTTGGCGTCGATTCACCGTTCGTCATGGTCAGAAAGGCTACCCGGTCCCCAGTCGAGCCTCGACACCCTAGCGCCCGATCCGGCTGCCGGTGGGTGTTTTTCGCCGCCTGCCTGCCCCGATGGTGACATCACCGCCATCCTTGCGTGATGTCAGATATGGCAGCACACTGATGTCATGGATCTGAACGCTCATACCGCGCGGCTGCGCGAAGAACTGATCGCCGCCGCTGCTCTCGGCGACGAGAAAACGCAGGCCACCGCCGCTGCCCTGGCCGCGGCGGTGGAGAGTTCGAGCCGGCTCGTGCTGCTGTCGGCGCTGTCGGAACTGGCCGCCGAGATCAGCACCGAGCTCGGCGACCGCACCGTGCGCGTCCGCCTCGACGGCACCGACGCGGTGGCCGACGTGCGCAAGAACACGCCGTCGGGCGCCGAAGAACCGCCGACCTTCGAGGAGATGACCGGCGACATCAGCCGCGTCACCCTGCGACTGGTCGAACAGCTCAAGTCCAAGGCCGAGGAGGCGGCGGCGCAGAACGGGCAGTCGCTCAACTCCTGGCTCTCCGGCGCGGTCACCGGCGCGCTGCGCGATCAGATGCGCGGCCAGGGCCCGAAGGGCTGGTAACCGGTCACAGCAGCGGCGCGAGGTCCCCGCGCTCGCCGACGACGACGTCGTCGAGTTCAAGCCAGTCCGCCATCTCCCGCAGCGCGCCGCGTAACGCGTCCGCGGTCTCGGCGGTGGCGTAGCCGGGTTCGGCGAACGCGCCGGGTGCGAGCAGCCTGCCGCTGCCGCGCTCGGCGCGCAGGTCGACGCGGCCGACCAGGCGGCCGTCGAGCAGGAACGGGAACACGTAATAGCCGTGCACCCGTTTGGGTTCGGGCGTGTAGATCTCGATGCGGTAGTGGAAGTCGAAGATCCGCTGGGTGCGCGGCCGGAAGAAGATCAGCGGATCGAACGGGCACAGCAGGGCGGCGCCGGTGATCGTGCGCGGCGTGCTCGCCTCGGGGTGCAGGTAGGCCGGTGCGTCCCAGCCGTCGACGTCGACCGGGATCAGCTCGCCCCCGTCGACGAGGTCGGCGATCGCGGGGGCGCTCTGGCGGCGGTTCAGGCGGTAGTAGTCGCGCAGGTCGGTCTCGGTGCCGATACCGAGTGCGCGGCTGGAGCGGCGGATCAGTTCGCGCACGGCGTCGTCCTCGGTGACCTCGCGGTCGCGGACATCGGCCGGGACGACGCGTTCGGTAAGGTCGTAGAGGCGGGTGAAACCGGCCCGGCGCGCGATGGACAGCTCCCCCGCGGCGAAGAGCTGCTCACAGATCATCTTGGTGTCGCTGAGGTTCCACCAGGTGCCTTTGGGGCGCGGCTTGTCCAGTTCCAGATGACGTTCGATCTCGCCCGCGCTCGCGGCGCCGACCTCGGTGACGACGTCGAGGATGTCCTTGCCCAGCGTCGGGTTCCGGTCGACGACCTTGCGCACGGCCGACCAGCGCCCCTGCTGGTATTCGGCCATCCGCCAGCGCATCAGCGGCCAGTCCGCGACCGGGATGAGCGCGGCCTCGTGCGCCCAGTACTCGACCAGTCCGCGGCGGGCCCGCGGGCTGTCGCTCCACGCCGCACTCTCGAGCAGGCCGCGATCGTAGGGGCCGATCCGGCTGAACACCGGGGCGTAGTGCGCGCGTACCACCGCCGACACCGAATCCAGTTGCAGCAGACGGGTTCTGGCGACGACATCGAGTACCGCCCGTCGGTTCGGCTTGGCCGGTCGGCGTCTCCCGAAACCCTGCGCGGCCAGCGCGATCCGCCGGGCCGTCGCCGCGTTCATCCGCTGCATTCGCTCAGCCTGACACAGGGGTACGACAGGTTACGGGCTCAGGTGGAGACCCGGACCACCCCCGCGGTGTCGATCTCGGTGCGCCGGTCCCCGGTCGGCGCCGCGGCCAGCACGGTCGCCACCCAGCGCCGCCCGATCGGCAGCACACGCACGGTGACGGTGCCCGCCTCGGCGGTGTCGAGTTCGCCGACGGCGGCGTCGATCACGTTGTGGCGCACCCAGGTCGGGACGCCGCGGAAACCGCCGTCGTCGAGCAGGGTCACCTCCACACCGCGGGATCGGGCGCCGCGGGCGGCGGCGCTGAGCCGTTCGGTCACCAGCTCCGGGGCGCGCAGTCCGTCGCGCAGTTCGGCTTCGAGCAGCCTGCACTGTTCGCGTTCGTCGTCGGTGAGCTGGGCGCCCTCGGCGATGCGCGCGAGGATCGGCCCGGCGACCTGGTCGAGCCTGGTCAGCTGCCGGTCGCGTTCGGCGGTGGCCGCCGACAGCGCCGCCTCGGTCGCCGCGCGCCGGTTGGCCTGGCTGCGCAGTTCGCGCAGCGAGCGCCGGGTGGGCCGCACGATCGCCATGAACACCGTCACCGCGCCGACCGTGGCGACCGGTGTCAGCGCCCGCACCACGGTTTCCGGATGCCAGGTGGTGAACACGCCCATCGTCACGAGCACCGTCGCGGCGGCGGCGACACCGAGCCAGGCCGACAGGATCCGCCCGCGCAGCACGAGCATCGCCAGCAGATACGAGGTCGGGTACGCCGTCCACAGCTGGTGCGAGAACCCCGAGGGGTTCTCGATCCACGGCACGGTCAGCGCCATCGCGACGGGACCGGCGCAGGCGACGTAGGCGGTGGCGGGCCACGGCAGCGGATCCACCGGGAAGACCAGGACCACCAGCGCGGCGACGGCCATCAGCAGCAGAGCGGCGGCGGCCGGGATCGCCGGCGCGATATCGAAGTTCACGCGCAGGTACATGATGATGGTGGCTTCGAAGATCACCACGAACAGCCAGGCCATGCCATCGCTGAGGCCGAGCAGGTCACGCATGCCGAACCGCAGATCCCGGTCAGCCATGGCTGCCCCACACCAGGGTCACCACGGTGCCCGCACCCGGCGCGGACTCCACGAACGCCGCCCCGCCCGCCAGGGTGCGCATCCGGCCCAGGATGCTGCCCGCGATGCCCATCCGGTCAGCCGGTACCCGGGCCGGGTCGAAGCCGGCGCCGTCGTCGGAGAGCACCACGCGGAGGCCGCCGGTGGCGATGGTGACGGCGACCTCGCGGCGCACCTGCCTGCCCGCGACCTCGGCGTGGCGCAGGCTGTTACGCACAGCTTCGCTGAGCGCGGCACCGAGCACCTGGGCCGCTTCGAGCGGCAGGCACAGATCCGCGCCGCGCCGCGAGGCCTGGACCGGCAGCTCGGGATCGACGTCGCGCACGGCGGCACGCAGGAACTCCACGGCGGCGGCCGCGTCGAGATGGTCGAGTTCCGGTGCGTTGTGGGCCTGTTCGAGCTGTTCCAGCGTGCGCGCGGCCTGGTTGCGCAGGACCTGAGAGGGTTCCTGCTCGCGGGAGGCCTCCAGCAGTGTCGACAGCACCGCGTCGTGGATCAGCGCGGCGAACCGGGCACCCTCACGCTCACGGGCCGCGGTCGCCGCGACCGTCGCCGCCCGCGACCGCTGACTGACCGCTTCCCGGTCGACGCGTTCGGCGGCGGTGCGCGCGTAGACCACACACCACAGGAACAGCGCGGCCACCCCGAGCGCCCTGGTGACGTCACCGAACAGCGCCCACGCCGAACTGTCGGGGACGACGGCGGCATTGGAGGCGCTGGTTGCCACAGCGAGCACCGCGGCGAAGCCCGCCGCCACCCGGCCCGACCAGGCGAGTCCACCGGCCATCACGCCGAGCACCAGCCCGCGATACGGCCAGGACGCGAACGAACCGATCGTCACCACCGAGTACACCAGCGGGGTCGTCACCGTCGCCACGAGATAGCAGATCGCGGCCGCCCCGGCGACGCGGCGGATCGCGGTGACCGCCCCGCGCGCCGACACGATCGCCAGCGGCGCGAACAACACGTACGCCGCCACCAGATGCACTTCGGGCCACACCGAGCGGTTGGTGGGCTGGACCAGCACCGCGGGCAGTTCCAGGGTCATCACGATCATCGCGCCGACGCCGATCACGACCCCGAGCCTGCGCAGGATCTGATCGGTCGCCGCCCGCGACAGCTCGCTGTCCACCGCGGCGGGCATCGGCGCGGGCGCGCGGGCCGCGGTGGTGGTCACGTGCGCTGCTGCCGTTCCGGCACGGGCAGCCATCCGTCCTCGACGGCCCGTTTGTACAGATCGGTCTTGGTGGGAGCCGGCCGTCCCGCGTCGGCGTACTTCTGCCGGATGCGGCCCAGGTAGTCGTTGACGGTCTGTTCGGACAGGCCGGTCAGCCTGGCCACCCGCGACGCCTTCTCCCCCGAGGCGTACAGCATGAGCACTTCCTCCTGGCGCGGGCTGAGCCCGACGTCGGAGAGCTGCGGGTCGCCGTCGATCGCGGCGGCCCAGTCGGTGGTGACGACCTGTTCCCCGGAGGCGGCCCGGCGGACCGCCTCGACCACCGTCGCCACGCTCTCGGATTTCCGCAGCACCCCGAGGACACCGGCCTTGGCGGCCGAGCGGACCAGGAACGCGTTGTCGGCGCCGGTGAACACCAGCACCTCGATGCCGCGTTCGCGCAGCGCGGTGACATTGTCCTCGGGGGCCGAGCCGTCGGGCAGGCGCAGGTCGAGCACCACCAGGTCCAGGGCGGCGTCGGCGGCGAGCAGACCGGCCACGGTGTCGGCGGTGGCGACGAGATCCAGGTCGGGTTCGGGCCCGAGCATGGCCGCCAGCCCGATCGCCACGGACTCATGGTCCTCGACCAGTCCGATCCGCCGTACCGCCGGAGTCTGCTGCAACTCGCTCACCGACCACTCCCCATCCTCGAACACCCATCCGCGGCCAGCCCGCAACACCTCGGAGTCGAGTTCTACCGCATCGGGGGCCCGCATGTCAGCCCACCAGAATTCGGGGCCGCCGCGGTCATTGCCGTCGGTACAGGCGTCCGTGACTGCGGAACCAGGCGATTTTCCCGTCGTCGCCGCGGACGAAGTCGGAGCGGGTGCCGATCGGGGTGCCGTCCGGGCCGAGGTCGAGACCGTAGTCGGGCTTGTAGAACGCGAGGCCGAGTGGGGAACCGGCGTCCTCATCGGGGTTCGTGCTGGGGTCTGCCCCGTCGCTCATGGTGCCGTGCAGGCGGCCGTCCCTGGCAACGAAGTCGAGGGGGGTCGGCGCGGGGCTGCCCGTCTAGACGACCAGCTGGGTCGCGGTACGCCCGTCGGGGGGGGGGAGCGCACCGGCACAGAGGGTATGAGGCGGGGGGGGGCGGGTGGCCACCCC
>NZ_JBHXMY010000252.1:0-8234 GCF_042720195.1 Nocardia sp. NPDC058497
AGCGCCCAGTATCCCTGATCTCGCGGGTTCTCGCGGAAGGACAGCGGTGTCCGTCCCAACCTAGGAGAAAGCAATTCTTCACAGGCGCGTGCTTCGACTTCGACGTGCCTGCATCAGGAGATCATCGTGTATGTCGATAGAAGTGTGAGTCTCGCACCTCGAACATCAAGGGTGGCTCGGGTAATGCCGAACCAACTCGCCAGGTGACTCGGACCATGGTGGAGAGTTCCGGTTTGCGTGTGCCTCCGCAGTACGGTCCGTTTCTGTCGCCGCAGGATCTGCTGCGCGCGGTCAGTGGATCCACCGAGAGCGATTGCCCGCTGGCGCAGTGGGCGGGGAAACTTGGATCGTTGTATCGAGCGTGGCTCGGTGACCCGTCCGCCGCCACGATTCGCCACCAAGTCGCGGGGGTTGTCCATGAGATCGATGTGTGGATCGCCGCGCAGCTTCCACGGCCGCGGGCCGGGACGCCACGGGGAACCGATTCGGTAGGCGGGGTGATCGCGCGGGTCGCCGAAGCCTCGGCCTGCGCGCATTGGGCCCTGCACCACATGGAGGATGCCGTCCAGCGTCACCGAGCCTGGGATCATCTCGCGGAAATGCGCGAGGGCTATGAGGATCTGGTAGTGCTGGCAATGAGTGGCTTGATCAGATTGCCCAAGTCCTGGCCCGGCATCAGCTGGCTGGCCGGCGCCACGGCGAAGTAGCGCGCGAGACCCTTGACCTCGAGCAAGGTTGCGGTCGTAGCATCACCGCCATGACGGCGACGGCTATCAGCGGCACCTGGCGGGAGCTGTTGGGCCCGAAGTACCTCACGGCGTCCATAGTGCTGGCCGGTGGCGTGGGACTGTACGCCACCAACGAGTTTCTGACTGGGGCCGGGCCGCCGCGGCGATCAACACCGTTCAGCTGGTCTGTGGCGCCTTCGGCGCGGGCCTGGCCGGGGTGGTGGTGAACGCGACCGACGCGGGCGGAGCAACTCCGGCACGATGGTTGTTCGCGACGTTCGCGGTTCTCGCCGCGCTCGGCGTGGTGGCGTCCACCAGGAGTGGCCGTCGAGTAGGTCGGTCGGTCCGATCAGCCGAGCCTGCTATCGGAGGCTGATCTCGTCCGCACCCAGCACACACCGCCCCTGGGCAGCCCGAGCACTCCCCCGGCTGTTCTTCCAGTTGGGGAGAACTCAGGCGTAGATCTTGTCCACGTCGGCGGCGTACTTTTTCATGACCGCCGCGCGCTTGAGTGACATTTTCGGGGTCAGCTCCCCTGTCGCCTCGGACCAGTCCGCGGGCAGGATGCGGATCTTCTTGATGGCCTCGGCGTGGGAGACCAGTGTGTTGGTGTCGGCGACCGCGGCGTCGATCTCCGCGACGAGGTCGGGGTTCTCGATGAGTTTCTCGATCGGGGTGTCGGCGGGCAGGTTGTGGCGGTGCTTCCATCGCGGAAGGGCTTCGGGGTCGAGGGTGAGCAGGGCGCCGATGAAGGGGCGGCCGTCGCCGACCACCATCGCCTGGCCGATCAGGGGATGCGCGCGCAGCGAGTCCTCGAGCAAGCCGGGTGAGACGTTCTTGCCGCCCGCGGTGACGAGGATTTCCTTCTTGCGGCCGGTGATGGTGAGGTAGCCGTCGCGGTCGATGGCGCCGAGGTCGCCGGTGCGGAACCAGCCGTCGGTGAAGGCGTCCGCGGTGGCGTCGGGGTTTCCCCAGTACTCGTGGAACACGACCGGGCCGCGGAGCAGGAGTTCGCCGTCGTCGGCGATCTTGATGCCGTGGCCCTCGGTCGGGCGTCCCACGGTGCCGACCCGGGTGTTGCGCGGGGTGTTCACGGTGATCGCGGCGGTGGTTTCGGTGAGTCCGTAGCCCTCATAGATGGGGATGCCGGCGCCGCGGAAGAAGTGGCCGAGGCGTGCGCCGAGTGGTCCGCCGCCGGATACTGCTGCCTCGCACTGTCCGCCGAGGGCCTGGCGCAGGTGGCGGTAGACGAGCTTGTCGAACAGTGCGTGTTCGAGTGTGCGCAGGAGTCCGGGGCCGCCGTTGTCGAGTGACTCGCTCCAGGCGATGGCCGTCTCGGTGGCCCGGTCGAAGATCCTGCCCTTGCCTGCGGCGTGTGCCTTCTGCTTCGCGCCGTTGAAGACCTTTTCGAAGACGCGCGGCACGGCGAGGATGAAGTTCGGGCGGAAGGCGCCGAACTGGTCGACGAGCGTGGACCAGTCGGAGCTGAACGCGACGACAACCTTGGCGTCGAGTGCGGCCAGCGTGACGGCACGGGCGAAGACATGCGCGAGCGGCAGGAACATCAGGGTCTTGTTGCCGTCGGTGACGAACTCCTCCAGGGCGATGCGGTCGGACTTCGACTCGGCGTAGAGGTTCCCGTGCGTGAGCAGCACGCCCTTGGGTCGGCCGGTGGTGCCGGAGGTGTAGATCAGGGTCGCGGCTGCGGCGGCGCCGACCTGCGCGCGGCGCGTGTGGACGGCATGGTCGTCCAGATCGGCGCCTCGCGCGGTGAGTTCGGCGATGACGCCCTTGTCGATCTGCAGGATTTCGCGCAGGGCGGGTAGTGCGTCGGTGTCGATCTCGTCGATGATCCGGGCATGTTTGTCGCTGTCGACCACCAGCAGCTGTGTCGCGGAGTCCTGCAGGATCCACTTGGCTTGCTCGGCGGCGGAGCTGTCGTAGATGGCGACGGTGCAGCCGCCCGCGGCCCAGATGGCGTGGTCGAGTACGACCCACTCGTAGCGGGTGGGGGCCATGATGGCGATGCGGTCGCCGAGTTCGATGCCCGAGGCGATGAGGCCTTTGGCCACGGCGGTGACGGTCTGCGCGAACTCGGCGGCGGTGATGTCGGCGAGTTCGCCGCTGCCGGTCGCGACGTTGAACAGCACCGTGCCGGGCGATTGCTCCGCGTGCCGGAACACGCTGTCGGAATTGTTCGCCTGTTCCGGCACGGTGTAGGAAGCAGGGGCTTCGAACTCTCGCATGGGTGCCCTTCCTGGGGTGATCGATCGGTGGTGCCGCTACTGCGCGGTGGCCGGTTCCTGGCTGTGGTCGAGGCCGAGGCGGTGCAGGCCGCGCAGGTCGTAGGTGTGGGTGGCGACAGCGCCGATGACCAGTCCGATCGCCAGGCCGATGAGCGTCATCCAGAGTCCTTGGCTCATGCCGGCTTCGAGGTGGCCGTCGAAGAACAGGATGGCGCGCACGGCGAGATATATCTGGTGCATGGGTTCGAAGGTGGCCAGATCGGCGATCCAGCGGGGCGTGGCCTCGAGCGGGATGGTGCCCGAGGACGACGGGATGCCGAGGACGACGAACACGATGAGGTTGATCATCAGACCCGCGGTGCCGAAGGCGGCCATGACCGACAGGCCGGTGATGGCGATGGCGGTGATGGCCAGGGTGCCGTAGAGGAACAGCAGCAGCGGTCGCTCGATCGACATGTCGAGCAGGGCGCCGACGCCGAGGAATACGCCGGAGGCCAGTGGTGCGCTGATCGCGGCGATCCCCCATTTGATGAGCAGGGTGCGCCAGCGGCTGATCCGGGCCGGGGTGGTCGACTTGTGCCATGGCCCGTATTCGGCGGGGATGAAGCCGAGGGAGCCGTCGACGAGGGAGTTGATCATCATCGCGCCGCTGAAGCCGACGATCAGCAGGACGAGGGTGTAGAAGAAGGCGGCCAGGCCCTGGCCGGTGCCTTCGGGCAGCGGGTGGTACGGGGTGACGACGACGTCGATGGGCTTGGTGAGCTGCAGTTGTGCCGCTCCGCTGAGTGGGGTGGCGCCGATCGCGCCGTGGACCTGCTGGGCGAGCTGGGTGCCGACGGTGGTGTTGACCTGGGTCATGGCCTGGTCGGCGATGGTGTGCATGATCTGGGCGGCGAGGGTGCCTGCGCGGGGGTTGGTCTGCACGGAGATGATCGGCTGTTCGACGTCGCCGGGGACGATCGACGAGGCGCCGAGGATGGCGACGCGTTTGGTGAAGTCGCCGGGGATGACGATGGCGCCGTAGACCTCGCCGTTCTGCAGTTGGCGCTGGGCTTCGTTGATGCCGACGGTGCGCAGGTCGATCTTGTCGGCCGGGATGTTCTCGCTCAGCGCGGTGGTGATCTGCTCGCCGAGGTTGGCGTGCTTGCCTGCGAGGGTGTCGCCGACGTCCTGGTTGACGACGGCGATCGGGAAGTCGTGCAGGTGCTTCTCGGGGTCGGCGGTGTAGCCGAGGTACATGGTTCCCAGGAGCGCGGCCAGCACGGTGACCAGCGTGATCGGTGCCAACCACTCGCGGATCGGCATGCTGCTCGGCGGGCGTTTCGGCGCGGTGTTGTCAGTCATGGCAACGTCAATGTAGTCAGCGACTACAAAGTAGTCAATGCAAACATTCGCTGTGTGTCGGATATCCTGCTAGCACCATGTCCCTGCACTCGCGCTACCACCACGGAGACCTCCGCGCCGCGTTGCTGCAGCACGCCGAGTCGGCGCTGCGCACAGTCGGTGCGGACGGCCTGTCGCTGCGTCAGCTGGCACGCGATACCGGTGTGAGTCACGCGGCGCCGAGCAGGCACTTCCGCGACAAGCAGGCACTGCTGGACGCGCTGGCCGTCACCGGGCTGGAACGGCTCGGGGCGTGCTTCGAGCAGGCCGTGACAGACGGGCCGATCACGACGCGCCTGCAGACCTTCGCCCATGCCTATCTGCGGTTCGCCGTCGACAATCCCGATCTGCTGCCGCTGATGTTCGCGCGTAGGCACAGTTCGACCGACACCGAGATCCAGGCGGCCGCCGAGCGTGCCTTCGCCGTTCCGATCGCGCTCATCGCCGAGGGCCAGGCGGCCGGCGAGATCGTGCCCGGTGACCCGAAACGTCTCGGTGTCACCGCACTCGCGGCGCTGCAGGGCCTGGCGACGTTCGTCGGCTCGGGCTACACCGCCGACTACGACTCCGAGGAACTGCTCGACGATCTGGTCAGGCACATGACCCTGGGGCTACTCCCCCGCCCCTGAGCGCCGCGGTCAGTTGGTCACCACATCCCTGCGTCGGAATCCGTACGCGCCCGCGACGCACAGGGCGAGCGCTACCAGGGTGGTGACCAGCACCGGCGCCGGCGCGAATGCCACCGCGGGGACCAAGGGGATGTTGTCGAACGGTGAGATGCTCATCAGCCAGCTCGGGAACCTCAGCGTCGCGCCGAACATCAACACCACGAAACAGAAACCGAGGGCGATCCACGCACCCGAGGTGGCCGCGGGCAGGAATCCGAAGAGCGCCACCGTGATTCCGCCGAGCACCCACACCGCGGGCAGATAGGTCACCGATGCCGCGAGCAAGGGCAGCAGCTCGGACATGTCACCGGTGATCACGCCGTACAACAGTCCCATGCCGAATCCGCCCAGCGCGAGCACCACCGCCGAACCCGCGAGCATGATGACGGTGTGCCCGGCCAGCCAGCGCAGCCGGGGCAGGCTCGTCGACAGCAGTGGTTCGGTGCGTCCGGCAGCCTCTTCCGCGCGCGGACGCAGGCCCGCGGAGATCGTGTACCCGGAACCGATCAATGCCAGCAAGCCTGCCGACATGGCGTAGAAGGCGTCGACCAGGCTGCCCATCTCCTGGCCGAGCAGTTCGCCCAGATCGACGTCACCGAGCAGATCGCCCACATCGTTGCCGATCGAGCCGAATGCCAGACCCGCGAGCAGCATGCCGATCGACCAGCCGATCAGGGAACCGCGCTGCAGGCGCCAGGCCAGTCCGAACGCGCTGTGCATGGCCCTGCCCGCGCGGGCAGGGCCGGGTCGTGGTGGGAGTACACCGGCACCGAAGTCGCGGTGATCGAGCACTTGCCGCGCCGCCGCGGTCACCGCGACAGCGACGACCAGCGACAGGAGTACCGGCCACCAGGTCTCCCCGTCGTAGGGTCGCATCGCCTGGCCCCAGCCCAGCGGCGACAGCCACGACAGCACCCCGTTGCCCACATCGCCGACCGCGCGCAGGACATAGGAGACCGCGATCGCCGCACCGGTGATGCCGTAGACAGCGCGGGTGCTTTCGGTGAGCTGGGCGGCCAGCAGTGCGATCGTCATGAACACCAGGCCCGCGCAGGTGGCGCCGCCGCCCAGGGCGATGGATCCGGCGGTGGGCAGCTTGTAGGAGATCAGGCTCAGTGCGATCGCGGCCCCGTAGATCAGGTTGGCCGCGGCGGTGAGAACGGCCGCGGCGGTGAAGGCAGCGTGCCTGCCGACGACGCCGGAGCGAATGAGTTCGTCGCGGCCGGTTTCCTCGTTGGAGCGGGTGTGGCGGCCGATGAGGAACATGCTCATCAGTCCGGCCACGATCATGCCGAAGGCCGCGGACTGGAAGGCGACTTGGCCGCCGATGGTGTCGAGTACCCGCGGCGGGCCCGCCATGGCCACCATGGCGGCATTGCCTGCCATGCTGGCGGCGACCCGATCGAGGTCGGCCTGGGTCGGGTAGGCGATGTCGACGCCGACGGCTTGGGAGTAGTAGAGGAAGGTTCCGCCGAGGATCCAGCAGATCAGAGCGATCCGTTCGCGGCGTAGGAAGAAGCGGATGAGGGTGGTGGTGCCGGTCAGCGTTGTCATGATTCCGGTACCCCGGAGGCGGCGAGTTCGTCGCCGTAGTGCCGCAGGAACAGTTCCTCGAGGGTGGGTGGTCTGCTGGTCAGGGTGCGGATGCCGAAGCCGGCGAGATGGCTGATGGCCGGGTCGAGGTCGACGGTGTCGACCTGGAATCGGGCCCGGTTGCCTTCGACGACGAGATCGTGCACGCCCGGCAGTGCGTCGAGCTCGGTCGGTGGGCGGGTCGTCTCGCAGGTGATCGAGGTGCGGGTGAGGTGGCGCAGGTCGGCGAGGGTGCCGGATTCGATGGCTTGTCCGTGGCGGATGATGGTCACCCGGTCGCACAGTGCCTCGACCTGGGCGAGGATGTGGCTCGACAGCAGGACGGTGCGGCCTTGCTCTTTGACCTCGTCGATGCATTCCTGGAAGACCGCTTCCATGAGCGGGTCGAGACCGGAGGTCGGTTCGTCGAGCATGAGCAGTTCGACATCGCAGGACAGTGCCGCTACCAGAGCCACCTTCTGCCGGTTGCCCTTGGAGTAGGTGCGGCCCTTCTTCGTCGGGTCCAGGTCGAATCGTTCGAGCAGTTCGGCGCGGCGTTTCTCGTCGAGGCCGCCGCGCAGGGTCCCCAGCAGGTCGATGACCTCGCCGCCGCTGAGGTTCGGCCACAGGTTCACATCACCGGGGACATAGGCCAGGCGCCGGTGCAGCTCGGCGGTCTGCGCCCACGGGTCGCCCCCGAGCAGGGTGGCGGTGCCGCTGTCGGCGCGCAGTAGTCCGAGCAGGACCCGGATGGTGGTCGATTTGCCTGCTCCGTTGGGGCCGAGGAAGCCGTGTACCTCGCCGGTGGTGACCTGGAGGTCGAGTCCGTCCAGTGCGCGCGTTCGTCCGAACGTTTTGACCAGGTTCGAGATTTCGAGTGCCGCAGCCATTCTGCCAGGGTAGTTCCGGCGCAGTCGGGGCAGCGGCGGATTGCGGTGCGTGCCTTGGCTTGCAGACGAAGCGCACCCCCGGGGTCCGGGGGTGCGCTGTTGCGTCGGTGTGGTTCAGGCTGCCGGCGGGTGGTGTCGGCGGGCGCCGACCGATTCCGCGGCGAACAGCAGCACGATCGCGGCGACGACCGCGAGCAGGAAGCCCCAGAAGTTGAGTTCGGTGATCGATCCGACACCGATGAGGCTGGCGATCACCCCGGCGATGAGCGCGGCGGCCATGCCGATCACCAGCGTCATGCCCATGCTGATGTTCTCTTTGCCTGGCTTGAGCAGCCGTGCCAACACGCCGACCACCGCACCGATGATCAAGAACCCACAGACCTGAACAATCGCATTCCACATCGCTGGAACCTCCTGTGCTGGCGAATTCGGTTGCGATCGATCATTTCCCGCCGGCGGGTGTCGGTGCCAGTCCGGGCGGCTTCGTGTGGCCCAACCGTGTCCACACCGACGCCACATCACAACATCGCTCGCGGGCCGTGTCTGCTAGTTGGTTCCGGCGAGGATGACCGGGCGGCCGTAGCGGGGTTGGGTTGGTCTGTTGCTGTGTGGGAACAGCGCGCGATACCGGTCGACGTCGGCGATCGCGACGGGGCTCGGATTGCGCAGCACGATCCATTCCACGCCTTCGGTACACGGGGGTGTGGTCAGTGACCCTTGGTACCGGAACTGAGCGAGGTTGTCGGG
>NZ_JBHXMY010000253.1:0-2451 GCF_042720195.1 Nocardia sp. NPDC058497
CCAGGCCGACCACGGCGACCTCGGCCACCGCGGGATGTCCGAGCAGCGCGGTCTCGATCTCGCCGGCGCCGATGCGGTAGCCGCCGGATTTGATGAGGTCGATGGACTCGCGCCCGACGATGCGATGGAAGCCGTCAGTGTCGATGACGGCCACGTCGCCGGTGCGGAACCAGCCGTCCTCGGTCCAGTCCGCCGCGGTGGCCTCGGGCCGGTTGAGGTATCCGTCGAACAGCATGGGCCCGCGCACCTGCAGGGCGCCGATGCTCTCCCCGTCGTGCGGGACGGGCGCGCCGGACTCGTCGCACAGCCGGGTCTGGACGCCACCGACCGGGGTGCCGACCCAGCCGGGCCTGCGCTCACCGTCGGCACGGGTCGACAGGGTGATCATGGTTTCGCTCATGCCGTAGCGCTCCACCGGCGGCTGCCCGGTGAGCTCGGCCAGCTTCTCGAACACCGGCACCGGCAGCGGCGCGCTGCCCGACACCAGCAGCCTGGCTTTGCCCAATTGCCGTGCCAATTCGGGCTGTTCGACGACCCGCGACCACACCGTCGGCACCCCGAAGTACAGGCTGCCGCCCGCCGCCACGTAGGCCTCCGGCGTCGGCTTGCCGGTGTGGATCACCGGGCTGCCGACCCGCAGCGGTCCGAGCAGGCCGAGGATCAGCCCGTGCACGTGGAACAGCGGAAGTCCGTGCACCAGTGTGTCTTTCCAGGTCCAGTCCCACGCCTCGGCGAGGGCGTCGAGCCCGGCGGCGATCGCCCCGCGGCTCAGCATCACGCCCTTGGGCGCCCCGGTGGTGCCCGAGGTGTAGAGGATGAAGGCCGTCGACGCGGGATCCGGTTCGGGATAGGTGTGCCAGGATCGGGCGTGCAGGCGCACCGGCACCACCGGCAGCGCGGTCCCCTCCGGCGCCGCGCCGAGCCAGGCCTGCGCACCGGAATCGCGCAGGATGTGCTCGAGTTCGGCGGCGCCGGAGTCCGGCGGCACCGGCACCACGGTCACCCCGGCGATCAGGCAGCCGACCACCGCGAGCACCGTGCGCACGGTCGGCTCGGCCAGCACCGCGACCCGGTCGGCGCGGGCGATGCGCTCGGCGACCGAGGTCGCCGCACCCAGCAGATCGGAGCGCGACAGAGTGGCATCATCGATGGTGACGGCGTCGGGAATGTCGGCCCCGGCGGCGATGGCGTTCGGATTCAGCGAGGCGAGCAGCAGCGGCGGACCGTAGGGCATCCGTCCACGCTAACGCGACGATGTTTCGGTGCTACGCGCCGCCGTCCGTTGACTCCCCGGCGACAGGATGAGAAATTCTCCATATAGTTCTCTCACCGATGAAGGGGTCAACGATGACCATCCTTGCTCGCGCACGTTCGGGTCGCATCGAACCCGCGGAATTCGACATCCGGGACTACGTCGACGGCTCGGTCGCCTTCTGGGGCGCGACCGCCAATGTGATCATGCAGCTCAGTCTGGCACCCGTCGGCTACGGCGTCGCGGAATCGCGAGTACACAGCGGCAGCATCATGCGGCATCCGGTGAAGCGAACACGCACCACCCTCACCTATCTGTCGGTGGCGCTGATGGGCACCGACGCCGATCGCGCCGCCTACCGCACCGCGATCAACGGCGCGCACAAGTACGTCCACTCCACGGCCGCGAGCCCGGTGAAGTACAACGCCTTCGACAAGAACCTGCAGCTGTGGGTGGCGGCCTGCCTGTATTGGGGCGCGGTCGACGTGCTGGACCGCGTCTACGGCCCCATCGACGATGGCATCGCCGACACCTTCTACGAGTACGCCCACCACCTCGGCACCACCCTGCAGGTGCCGAAGGCGATGTGGCCCGCCGACCGCGCCGCGTTCGACGCCTACTGGGCCGCGAATCTCCCGCTGACCAGCATCGACCCCACCATCAAGGCCTACTTCGACGATCTGCTCGACCTGAAGATGATCAGCCCGCCGCTGCGGCTGCCGTTCGCCCGGTTCCACCGCTGGTTCACCACCGGCCTGCTCCCCCAGCACATCCGCGACGAACTCGGCGTCACCTGGACCGAGCGTGACGAGCGCAAGCTGAACCGACTGATGCGCGCCGGTGGCAGGGTGTGGGGCCGGATGCCGCGGGTGATCCGCATTTTCCCGTTCAACGCGGCCCTGGCCGACATGCGCCGGCGCAACCGCAGGGGCAAGCCGCTGATCTGATCGACGCTCCCGCGCGCCTCCCCCGCTGACCTGCGACTTTCGGGTTTCATTCCCGACAATCTGATCGCCGTCGCCACAGAACCGGAGGAATGCTCGTGAGTATTCGAACACTGACAGGGTGCGTGGCGGCGGGTGGCGGCGGGGGCGCGGTCGCCCCGCCCCCCGCCCACCCCCCCCCGGGACCCCCCCCCCGGGCGCCCCCGGCCCCCCACGCGCGGCGCCCCCCCCGCGCGGGGGCGTTTTAACAAAAGA